>JAZNIP010000247.1:0-6105 GCA_045577575.1 Lachnospiraceae bacterium
AAATCAATAAGCTCAAGGAAAGATATAATTCCTTCTCCTCCCGCACACGGGGAATCATTGCAACCGCACCAAGCAGTACTGCATAAGCAATCCCACAGGTAAACTGCTGTGTCTGCGCCAAAAGGATTCCGTTCTCCGCAATCATATTATGTCCGTCAAACACCAAATCCTGTGTAGACTCACCCTCACCGGCACTGCAATATACATAACCGCAAAGCAGTCTGGCACTGGCTGATTCTACCAGCATTCGTCTGTAAGCGTCCTTTCCCACCGTAACATCGGATGCGGACAAATTTGCAAGCACCGTTGCTCCTGCAAGCGCATGGGATGTACCGGGTGTCTCTGCCGCCCACAAATCCTCACAAATTTCGCAGCCTACCACAAGTCCTTCCATTTCGTCTGCACAAAATAAAATATCCGTTCCAAACGGCACAGCTGCATCATCAAAAAGACAGCTCTCAGCTTTTCGATTGCCTGCCTCGAAATGTCTTGCTTCATAGAATTCCCCATAATTAGGAATATTCCGTTTCGGTATCATGGCAAGCAGCTTTCCGTCACAAATAACAGCCGCCACATTATAAAGCTTATTCCCCTTTTCGAAGGGAAGTCCCACAAACACAAGAGCGTCAAAGCCTTCTGTATACTCAATAATCTCACGAAGCTGTTCCTTTGTTTCCTGCAAAAGTCTTTCCTGCGCAAACAAGTCACCGCATGTATAACCGGTCAGACAAAGCTCCGGAAACACAATAATCCGTGCTCCCTGCCCGTAGCTCTCACGAATGCCTTTACAGATTTCTTCCCTGTTATAAGCCGGATCAGCCACCCTGATTTTTGGGGTCACTGCTGCTGCTTTGATAAAACCATGCTTCATTACCGCACCGCCTTTTTCAAAATATCCTTTAATTCCTCTACTTCAAATGTATAATCTGTATTGCAGAAATGGCAATTTACCGTAATAGGCTTTTCCTCTGCAATCATTTCCTTGATTTCCTTTTTCCCGATACTGATAATTGCCTTTTCCACACGCTTCTTTTCACAATTGCAATAAAATTGTGTCGGTACTTTATCGGTAATCTCCACATCCAGTCCTTCCAATACCCGCTCTAAAATCATTTCCGGACTGTCCCCGGCATCCAGCATAGAGGTAACAGATGTTATTTTAAGTAAATTCTCTTCTAATCTTGTAAGTACTTCCTCCGAAGCAAACGGCATCAATTGTACGATAAAACCTCCCGCCTGTTTTACGGTGTTGTCCTTATTCATCAGTACCCCCAGACCGACACCGGACGGTACCTGCTCCGAGGTTGCAAAATAATAGGTCAAATCCTCAGCAATCTCTCCGGTCTGCAGCACAGTCTGTCCTACATAAGGCTCCTTTAAGCCCATATCCTTTATGACACTGAGCATACCGTTACCGATGCTTCCTCCTACATCCAGTTTTCCCGCTGCACTGGGTGGAAGCATTACCTCAGGATTCAGTACATAGCCTTTTACATTTCCTACGGCATCTGCCGTCACGGTAAGCCCACGTATAGGACCGTCCCCGCTGATTTGAAGGGTCAGCATATCTTTATCCCCCTTCAGCATACTACCCATCATACTCCCGGCTGTCAGCAGACGTCCGAGTGCTGCTGTTGCCACAGGACTTGTATTATGACTTTCCCGTGCTTTTTCGGTCAATTCTCTTGTCGTAGCGGCAAACGCACGAATCTGTGCATTCGCCGCAGTTGCTCTGACAATATAATCACTCATCTTTTTCCCTTTCCGCATTCTCTGGCAGTTACATAAATCCGTTCACTTCTTTCTGTTACTGCCTCTTTTGTGTCTGCATCCATCGCTTCCACAAAACTCATGCCCGCCGCCTCAAGCAGCTTTTTTATTTCTTCCAATGTATATCCGCGCTGATAATGCGTTTCCGTAAACTTGCGATATCTGGAATCCTCTTCCTTTACAAACACCGTCACATCATACTCATTGATACATTCGTCCTCATAAAAATAGTTTTCCCAGATAAAGCTGCACTCTTCACGATTTTCTGCAATTACCGCATCTCCAATAATTTCCCGGTATTTGTAATCCGTATTGAAATCAAAGAAAAAAATCCCCTCCGGATCAAGATAATTATTTACAAGTGCAAACACATCCTTCAATTCCCCCGGCTCCAAAATATAATTGATACTGTCACACAGACTGATGACCGCCTTTACCGTGCCATACAGTTCAAATTCCCGCATATCCTGACAAAGATATAAAATATCATGCCCCGATTCGTCTCTTTTTGTTATGGCATGATTTAACATCTCCTGCGCATTATCAATTCCTATCATATCATAGCCGACTTCTGCAAGGAGCTCCGTCATCGTACCTGTGCCGCACCCTAAATCCAGCACCAAATCCTTTTGAATACCGTATTTTTCCAATACCGCCTTCACGATATCCCGCCATTTATCATAAGGAGTTTCATCCATGAAAATGTCATAAACTCCTGCAAAATCCGTATATGCTTCCATTCTGCTTCTGCTCCGTTAACCAACCAATGCACCAATCAGTCCGTAAGAAACAACCGACATAATGACAGTTGCCATTACAATTCCCAAAAGCACTGCCAATATTGCCTTCTTAAAATCGACCTCCAAAAGCGCGGCAATCAGCGAACCCGTCCACGCTCCTGTACCCGGAAGCGGAACACCTACAAACAGTACAAGTCCCCAGAACTCATACTTTTTAATGCTATCGCTTTTTCCCATTGCACGTTTTTCCAATTTATTAACAATTTTTCCGATACCCTTTACATTTCTCAATGCTTTAAAAATCTGTCGAATAAACAAAAGAATAAACGGAACCGGAATTACATTGCCGATAATGCAAAGAGGCACTGCAGTCGTAATCGGCACCTGTAAAAGCGATGCCGCAATCAATCCGCCTCTAAGCTCTAAAATCGGAATCATGGATATAATAAAAATAATCAACTCTCTGGATACATAAGCTCCCAAAGTTTCCGTGAACCATACAACCAAACCTTCCATAGTTATCTCCTATTTTCTATCTTTTATATATTGTTCCAAAAATGTAATCACTTTCTGCATCGCTTCCTTTGTTCCGATGCTGATTCTAAGATAATTATCAATTCGCGGCTTCTTAAAATACCGGACATAGATACCTTCTTCTTTTAGTACCTCAAACAATTCCTGTGCCGGAATAGTCTTATGTGTAGCAAAAATAAAATTGCTCATGGAATCTGCAAAAGAAAATCCCAGTCTGCCAAGCTCTGTCTTCGTCCATTCTCTGGTAGCGATTACCTGCTCCAGCTTTTCACGAAAATACTTATCATCCTCTACACTTGCCACACCCGCACGAAGAGACGGCAAATTCATTGTATAAGAGTTAAAGGAAAACTTGGCAGCGTTTAAATAAGCAATCAGCTTTTCGCTTCCCATTGCATAGCCGATGCGCATACCTGCCATAGAGCGTGATTTGGAAAATGTCCGCACTACTAAAAGATTATCATATGCATCCAGCAGTGACAGTGCACTCTCCCCTCCAAAATCAATATACGCTTCATCTACGATAACAATGACATCCGAATTGGCTTTTATAATCGCTTCCACCGTAGACAGCGTTTCTAGCACTCCGGTAGGCGCATTCGGATTTGGGAATATAATACCACCGTTTTCTTCTGTATAATCCTTCGGATTTATGGAAAAATCTTCTCTTAAGGCTCTTGTTTCATACGGAATGCGATACAAATCCGCCCAGACATCATAAAAGGAATAAGTAATGTCAGGAAATAAAATCGGCTTCTTACTATTAAAAAAGGTGAGAAACGCCATTGACAATACATCGTCCGAACCAACGCCCACAAATACCTGTTCCTTTTTCAATCCATGGTAATCTGCAAGCGCCTGCCGTAATGCCGATGCATCCGGATCCGGATAAAGGCTGTACTCCTCCTGTTTTATTTCCTCCAATACTTTTACAACTCCGGGAGCCGGCGGATAAGGATTTTCATTTGTATTTAATTTAATGATATCTTTTCTTTTAGGCTGTTCACCCGGTATATACGGAACTACTTTTCTGACATTCTCTTCCCAGCTCATAACATTCTCCTTTTTTACATTACTGCATCTTGATAGCAGACAATACCACATTTCATCCAAATAATACGAATGATACTAACAAATTTCATACTAACAAATTTTTTCTGCTATTGCAATCAACAAGTTTCTCATTGACAGTGTCCTTTTCATATTTTACTCTTTTTATATGAATATTTACGACACAGAACAGGAGCGTTTTATGAATTTCATCAATGAACAAACAAAACACACAAAATATATACTCCCTATCGGTGCCTTTCTGGCTGCCTGGGCCTCTGTCCGCGCCTGCGGCCTCAGTACCTTTCATGTATTCAGCGGATTGCTGTTTCTTTTTTATATGCTTCTCGGCAAACAGTTCTTACAATGGGAAAGAGCTGTATACGCCTCTCGAAAGCATAAGGTAACATCTGCTATTTTATCCTGTTTTTTTACTCTGCTTTATCTTTGTGCCGATTATAGCAATTTGCTGCAAGGGCTGAGCAGTCGACTTTTTCAGGCAGGCTATGTATGTATTTCTGCAATAGGACTGTTTTTACTCTTCTATGCCCTGCTTTTATCTTTCTTTTTATGGCTGGAAAAAGCATCCTTTTTCTATGATTATGAGAACATCTCAAACACGCAAAAAGTTAAATGTAAATTATACAATAACCTTTTTTCATTTTCTTTTATCTTTTGCTTTGTCTGTTGGCTGCCTTATCTGATAACCAATTATCCCGGTGTCATGACAGTAGACAGCTTAAATCAATACGGACAGATTATTGGTGAGCTTCCCATGAGCAATCATCATCCGTGGACACACACACAGCTCATCCGTCTTTTTTACGAAACCGGGATGCTGTTTACCGATGATGCCATTTTCGGACTCGGTCTTTACACACTCTTTCAGATGCTTGTCATGGCATCCATTTTTGCCTATCTGATGGATACCCTTCGTCTGCTTCGTGTAAAACAAAACATCTGCTTCCTAATACTTGCATTTTATGCCCTGCTCCCGTACAACGGCATCTATATGGTAACCATGTGGAAGGATATTCTGTTTAGCGGTATGACTCTGCTCTTTTCCACGGTTCTGTTTCGATTTCTAATGCATTCACTGCATACAAGCTTTCCTGTCACCTTCCGCACAAAGCTTGTTTACATTATTTCCGGTATCTGCATGTGTCTGTTTCGCTCCAACGGTTTTTATGCCTTTTTGCTTACACTTCCGCTCCTCTTTTTCTGCTTCCGCAAGGAATGGAAGCTGCAATTACTTTTAAATGCCCTGATTCTGCTGACTGTTCTTACGGTAAAGGGACCTGTTTTATCTTCTCAAAATGTCGCTTCAGGAGATTTTGTCGAATCGCTCTCCATACCGATACAGCTTACTACACGGGTTTATGCAGATGAGGAACCGGTCAGTGAAGCGGATAATGAGATGTGGAATCGCATCATGGACACCTCCAAGATTCCGGAAACCTATCAGTCCTTCTGCTCTGACCATATGAAAAACCTCATCCGACAAGGCAATCAGGATTACCTTGTCACACACAAGACTGACTACCTAAAGCTCTGGCTGCGTTTCGGTCTGGAGCATCCGGGTGCTTATCTGAGAGGCTATATAGATGCCACAAAGGGCTATTGGTATCCTGACATTCCAAATGTTATCGGTTCAGACGAAAGGATTGCGCAAAATCCATACGGTCTTTCTGCCAGACCGCTTCTGCACAATCCTCTTACAATCAAAATCAAAGAAATCCTATTTAAGCTCCCTGACATGATACCGGTTTACGGGCTGTTGTTCAGCCTCGGTGCCATGTTCTGGCTCAGCATGACGCTGGCAGGTGGCTGTATATTAAACAGTGGCAAAAAGCTGCTCATTGTCTTTTTACCGAATGCGGCAATAATGGCAACACTGTTCCTTGCCACACCGGTTAACAATGAATTTCGTTATGCCTACTCACTGCTGCTTACCGTGCCGCTGTTTTGGCTTTGCGCCTTTTACAATTCGGCTTCGATGAAGCAGCAGGAA
>JAZNIP010000248.1:0-6811 GCA_045577575.1 Lachnospiraceae bacterium
GATAAGTCGTGAGTAATTAATATCGCGGTTTTTCCTGTAGTACGGATGATATGACCGATATCGCCGGAAACGGAAAGTCTGGTCTGGTAATCCAACGCACTAAAGGGTTCATCCAACAACAGAATGTCGGGATTGGTGACAAGAGTGCGGATGAGAGCGGCTCTTTGGCGCATTCCACCGGATAATTCACTGGGATGTTTATCTTTGAACTTATACAAGTCATAGTCATGTAAGAGCTTTTTGGCATATGCAATATTTTCCGGTGTTTCCCGGTGGGAAATTTCAAGACCGAGCAT
This sequence comes from Lachnospiraceae bacterium, assembly GCA_045577575.1. Lineage (GTDB taxonomy): Bacteria > Bacillota > Clostridia > Lachnospirales > Lachnospiraceae > VSOB01. The sequence goes on from JAZNIP010000248.1 coordinate 297, forward strand.
AACATTGCGAAAAATAGTACGCCATTCCAGTAAATGGTCGTGCTGAAGCATATAGCCGGTTTTCGGGTATTCCAGAGAGCCGTTCGGATTCTGAAACGTAATTGTTCCGCTTCCCGGAGGCAGTAGTCTGGCAAGAATAGAAAGCAATGTAGATTTGCCGCAGCCGCTTGGCCCCACAATGGCGAGAAATTCTCCCTGATTTACTTCAAGATTAATATTTGAAAGCGCGGGGATTTCTCCGGTCAGGCTGTGATACGAGTAAGAAATATTGTGTAGTGTTAATACCTTTGGATTCATAACATCACTCCATCGATTTATATGTTATCATATGAACTTTGGTATAAATTGTGAAATTCTCTCTGCTTTATTGCAGGAAAGTGAAAAATATGGTATTATCAAATTCAGGTTTAATTACAATAGGAGGATTATTATGGCACAGCTATGGGGTGGACGATTTACAAGGGAGACAGACAAGCTTGTTTATCAGTTCAACGCATCCATATCGTTTGATCAGAAATTTTTTGCACAGGACATTGAGGGCAGCATTGCACATGTTGTTATGCTTGCGAAGCAGAACATTCTGACAAATGAAGAAAAAGATGCAATTGTGAAGGGACTTACCGGCATTCGTGAGGATGTAGAGGCAGGCAGACTGGAAATTACAGATGAATATGAGGATATACATAGCTTTGTAGAAGCAAATCTGATAGATAGAATCGGTGACGCAGGCAAGAAGCTGCATACCGGAAGGAGCCGAAACGATCAGGTGGCTCTGGATATGAAGCTTTATACGAGAGGAGAGGTTTTACAGACAGAGGAGCTGTTAAAGGAACTGCTTGAAACACTGCTTTCCATGATGGAGGAGCATATTGATACATATATGCCGGGATTTACTCATTTACAAAAGGCTCAGCCGATAACTCTGGCACATCATCTCGGTGCATATTTTGAAATGTTCAAGCGTGATTTACTGCGTATGAAGGATATTTATAAACGCATGAATTATTGCCCTTTGGGCAGTGGAGCTTTGGCGGGTACAACCTATCCGTTGGATCGCAGTTACACAGCGAACCTGCTTGGCTTTGAAGGGGCAACTCTTAACAGCATGGACTCGGTCGCAGATAGGGATTATCTGATTGAATATCTGTCTGCAGCGGCTACGATAATGATGCATTTGAGTCGTTTCAGCGAAGAGATTATTATATGGAACAGTAATGAATATCGTTTCGTGGAAATTGATGATGCATATTCTACCGGAAGCAGCATTATGCCTCAAAAGAAAAATCCGGATATTGCAGAGCTGGTACGCGGTAAGACAGGACGAGTATACGGAGCATTGATGTCGCTGCTTACGACCATGAAAGGGATACCGCTTGCATATAATAAAGACATGCAGGAGGATAAGGAGCTGACCTTTGATGCCATTGATACGGTAAAAGGCTGTCTGGCTTTGTTCCACGGCATGATAAAAACGATGCAGTTTAACAAAGACATTATGGCGAGAAGTGCCATGAACGGTTTTACGAACGCAACGGATGCGGCAGATTATCTGGTGTTAAAGGGCGTTCCGTTCCGGGATGCACACAGTATCATCGGCAGATTGGTGCTTTATTGTATTGATAAGGGTACAAGCATTGATGCACTGTCTCTTGAGGAATTAAAGGAAATCAGTCCGGTATTTGAAACAGACGTATATGATGCGGTTAGTCTGGAGACCTGTGTTGAGAAGCGACTGACTATCGGAGCACCCGGACAGGCAGCGATGAAAGAGGTTATCAAAATCAATCGGGAATTTTTAGAGCAGAATTCCTGATTCTATAGATTACTATGAGGAAAGAAAAAGAGGAGAATGAAAAAATGAGTGAAAAATTAAAAGTAGGTATTTTAGGCGGAACCGGTATGGTAGGTCAGAGATTTATTTCTTTATTGGAAAATCATCCGTGGTTTGAAGTGACAACCATTGCTGCAAGCCCTCGTTCAGCAGGTAAAACATATGAAGAGGCTGTTGGCGGCAGATGGAAAATGACAACACCGATGCCGGAGGCAGTAAAAAATATCATTGTTATGAATGTCAACGAAGTAGAAAAAGTAGCAGCGGAAGTAGATTTTGTATTCAGTGCCGTTGATATGACAAAGGACGAAATCAAAAAAATCGAAGAGGATTATGCTAAAACAGAGACACCGGTTGTTTCCAATAACAGTGCACATCGTTGGACACCGGATGTACCGATGGTTATCCCGGAGGTAAATCCGGAGCATCTGGAAGTAATCAATTTCCAGAAAGAGAGACTTGGAACAACAAGAGGCTTTGTGGCAGTAAAACCGAATTGCTCCATTCAGAGCTATGCACCGGCGATTGCAGCATGGAAGGAATTTGAACCGTACGAAATCGTAGCAACTACTTATCAGGCGATTTCAGGAGCAGGAAAAACTTTTAAGGATTGGCCGGAAATGGTAGAGAATATCATTCCTTATATCGGCGGTGAAGAAGAAAAGTCCGAAAAAGAACCGCTTCGTGTGCTCGGTAAAGTAGAAGACGGAGTAATTAAGCCGGCAGAGAGTCCGGTAATCACATGCCAGTGTATCCGTGTACCGGTATTAAACGGACATACTGCAGCAGTATTTATTAAATTCAAAAAGAACCCGACAAAAGAACAGCTTATTGAGAAGCTGCTGGCATTTAAGGGAGCACCACAGGAGCTTGAGCTTCCGAGTGCGCCAAAGCAGTTTATTCGTTATATGGAAGAGGATAATAGACCGCAGGTATCTCTGGATGTAGATTACGAGAGAGGTATGGGTGTTTCTATCGGACGTCTGCGTGAGGATACCGTTTATGACTGGAAATTTGTAGGACTTTCCCATAATACGGTAAGAGGAGCGGCTGGTGGAGCAGTGCTTTGTGCAGAGCTGTTAAAGGCAAAGGGCTATATTACAAAAAAATAAGTTTATAAAATCAAAAAAAATGATATGCGGAGGAAAGACCTGTGGATGAATTTCGTTATCAGATTGACTTACTAAAAGCATTGAATCAGAAATTGAATAGTGAATGTAATATGTATCGTTCTGTTGTAAATACATCTACCAGTGCTTTCCTCTATTATTCCTATGCGGACGATATTTGTGTCAGTATGGGAAACTGGGAGCGTTTTTTTGATGTAGAAATCAAAAGCTACAGTGATGTAATCAAGCTGTTTTCGCAGATTCGCGAGGAGGATGTAGAATCATTGCGTGATGCCCTTTACATAGAGGACAGCGGAAAAGTCAGCGCATCTCAGGAGGTTTGCAAAAAAGAAGGCAAGCAGTGGATTGATTGCGAGGTTAATGTTATTCTGGATGAAATGGGACAGCCGAGAGAAAAGCTGATTCGCTTCCGGGATATTACCAAGTTCAAAAAGCAGAATGATGACTTGGCATATATGGCATATTATGATACCTTGACCGGACTGTATAACAGAAACCGTTTTGTGCAGGAGCTGATGAATTGGATTCGTAGGGCACAGAAAGAGAAAACAGTTATCAGTGTTGCCTTTATCGATATTAACGATTTTAAAAAAATTAACGATGGTATCGGTGTATTGACAGGTGATGAGCTGTTGCAGCAGTTCGGACAGTTTTTGAAAGAGCTTTGTGTAGATGAAACTATGATGTGCGCCCGTATGAATATGGATTCCTTTTGCATGGCAATCTATGATCCATATGCGAGCCGTACAATTGAGGCGGTTTACCAGCAGATACATGAACGACTCCTACAGCCGTTTAAGCTTACAACCGAGCAGGTAACCATTACAGTGGGGGTAGGTGTTTCCGAGTTTCCTGAGGCGGCAAGTGGTGCGCTTGAGTTGATAGAACGCGCGGAAATCGTTATGTTCAAAGCAAAGACGAGCGGACAAAATAGTATCCGTTATTTTGATGCTCCCATCATTCATAATTTCCTGCAAAATGCAATGATTGAGCAGAAATTAAAGAATGCAGTATTAGAGAAAGAATTTTTACTATATTATCAGCCGCAGTATGACACCAAAAAACAGCAGCTTCGCGGTGTAGAAGCACTAGTCAGATGGCGTGATGAAGAAGGACAGATGATTAATCCGGGAAACTTTATTCCGATTGCAGAAAAGAGCAGTATGATCGTTGCCATCGGAGAGTGGGTTATGGAAAAAGCCATCAGAACTTTGGCAGGATGGAAGAAAAAATACGGTGTAAGTCTGGTGATGTCCATCAATATTTCGGCGGTACATTTTGCAAAGGATGGATTTGCGCATCGACTGATACAGCTTGTGAAGAAATACGGTATTCCGCCAAAGGAGATAGAATTGGAGATTACCGAAACCGTACTGGTAGAGGACTTCACTCGTATTATCAAAAAGCTGGAGATGCTGAAGCAATATGGAATTCAGACGGCAATTGATGATTTCGGAACCGGATATTCCTCCTTCTCATATTTGAAGAATCTTCCGGTTCATACAATTAAGATAGATAAATCCTTTATTGATTCCATGCTAAAGGATGATGCCAGCAACATTATTGTGGAATCGATTGTTGCTATGGTAAATCGACTTGGCTATGAGACGATTGCTGAGGGCGTGGAGGAACAGGAACAGTTTGACTATTTGAAAAAAATCGGATGCGGTTATATACAGGGCTTTTTATTAGGAAGACCTATGCCGGAGGAACAATTGGAAGAATTGTTTGAAAAACAAGTGTGGGAATAACGGAGAACAGCTATGGCAGGAAAGGAAGTTAGGGAACTTCAATATCTGGAACGCTATTATGAAAAAGCCGGCAGTCAGCTTATCATATTATATGGGCAGAAGCATATGGCGATGAATGAGCTATTGTCTGCTTTTTGTGAAGACAAACCCCATTCTTTTTTTAAAGCAAGACCCTGTTCGGAGCGAGAACAGTTGTTTTTATGGGCAAATGAGTTAAGAGAGGATGGCAGTCAGATACAAGAGTACCCGGAGTATGGGGAAATTTTTGATGTACTGATAGAAAGACGGACATCCAAAAGAATTATTGTTATTGAAGAGTTTCAAAACATTGTAAAACAGAGTCAGGCATTTATGTCTCAGCTTATTCGTTTCTTGAAAAATGAATGGAATAATCAGGCTGTTATGATAGTTTTATGCTCTACTTCCATCGGATGGGTTGAGAACAGTATGGTAAGCAAAATCGGAAGTGCGATTTATGATATTTCCGGTTTGATTAAGATGAAGGAATGCGGCATTGGTGAACTGCAACATTATTTTCCGGGAAATACCCGTCAGGAATGGGTTGGTTTTTATGCGGTGCTGGGAGGCTTTCCGGGGCTTTGGCGTCATTTTGAGGATGGTTGCTCCATAAAGGAAAATATTTGCAGACACCTCCTTAGTCAGGATTGTTTTTTACACGAAGAAGCACTTCGTATGGTGTCGGAGCAGTTGCGGGAAACCGGTGTTTATCATACTATTTTGAATGCTTTGGCAGCCGGAAAACAAAAATTAAATGAATTATATCTGCATACCAGTTTTTCACGGGCAAAAATCAGTGTATATTTGAAAAATCTGATGGAGCTGGAAATCGTTGAAAAGGTTTTTTCTTATGATACAGCAGGCAGAGAACATACACAGAAGGGGATTTATCGCATTAAGAACCGGCTTGTATTATTTTATTTCCGGTATTTATATCCGCATTTAAGTCGTTTGGAGATGCTGTCACCTGAACAGTTTTTCGAAGCCTATATTGAACCGGATTTTTTGGAATTTTCGGCAGCGGCTTTTTGTCAGGCATGCAGAGAATTATTAGAACAGAAAAATACGGCAGGACAGTTGCCTTTTGTATATACAAAGACCGGAGAATGGGTTGGAAAAGTAGGAAATATTGATGTGATTGCGGAGGATGAGGAAGGCAATGCATTGATTGGATTGTGTAGCTGGAAGGAAGCTGCATTGTCCTATGAAGACTATGAGTGGCTGATGTTTTGTGCCAAAAAGGCCAGAATTTCAGCGAGGTATATATATTTGTTTTCTGCTTCCGGTTTTGATGACAGATTGCTGGCAGAAGCAGGAAAAAATGAGAATCTATACCTTATGGGAATAGAAGTATTTTGAGGACATACATGGGAAAACAGTTATATATTGCGGAAAAGCCTAGTGTTGCGAGAGAATTTGCCAAAGCACTCGGATACCGCATGACAAACAGGGACGGCTTCATGGAATCTGAAGAAGCAGTAGTGACATGGTGCGTCGGTCATCTGGTAACGATGAGCTATCCTGAAAAATATGATGAAAAATATAAAAGATGGTCGTTGGATACACTTCCGTTTGTACCGCAGGAATTTCGTTATGAAGTGATTGACAGTGTAAAAAAACAGTTTGGAATTGTCAGCGGATTGCTAAAGCGTGAAGATATTGATACCATTTATGTATGTACCGACTCGGGAAGAGAGGGCGAATACATATACCGACTGGTGGAACGACAGTCGGGGGTGAGCGGAAAGACCAGAAAGCGTGTCTGGATTGATTCTCAGACAGAAG
>JAZNIP010000249.1:0-3532 GCA_045577575.1 Lachnospiraceae bacterium
CACAGTACATAGCCAGAGGGTTCTGTCCGCCTAAAATCTTGCTGGAGTAGCTGGTATCAGCTGCCATAGCTTCCATTGCAGGTTTGTTGTTTACAAAGTCATCATCCTGAACAACGATGTCTGTCATAATCTTTTCATCCATTGTCAGCTGTACCATAATGTCTTTTACAAGACTTGGGTTATCAGTTCCTGTTGCTGCACATAACCATGTACCGCCCCAATAGAAGCCCTGAGGTCCTTCTGTAATACCCCATCCGCCGTTGTAACCGATGGAACCTTCCTGATCAGCTGCCATAGAGAAGTTAACCATCCAAGCCGGTCCAAAGTAGCAGAATACTTTTCCTTCCGGATAGAAACCAGGTGTCCAGTCATCCTTGAACTGTTCAGCAAGACCTGTCTGTCCTTTGTCGTATAATGCTTTAGAGTCTACAGTCCATTTTTCAATGTTTTTATCAATAACAATTTTTCCATCAACAACCCACGGTGTAGTTACATTATTGGAATAAACACGATATGTATCGTTTACGGAAGAAGTAACCTTATATCCGGCAGCCTGTAATTCATCCGCTGTTTTTACGAATTCATCCCAAGTAGCAACTTTTTTCTGGATTTCGGCAGCATCGTCTGTACCGAATACTTCTTTTGCTGCTTCACGGTTGTAGAACAATGCACCCGGACATCCCTGCCAGGAAGTACCCTTTAACTTTCCGTCAGAGCTTGTTACGATGTCTTTTGTATACTGATACTGATTAGCAACCATATCATCTGTAATGCCTAAGTCAGCAAGAGCCATTGTATAAGGTGTATCTACATATTTTAAAGCATAACCAGCTTCGATTAAGAAAAGGTCGATCTTGTCGTCTGCTGCTGCGCTTTCCTGTTTTAACAATGTTTCATCAAGGTTGTTCTGATAAGCGTTGTCATCACTCGGAGTGATGTGCCAGTTAACTGTGATATCGCCAACCTTACCTGTTGTTCCGTCTACTTCTTCGTATCCCGGATAGTGAGCTGTTACACGGGATTTGAACTCTTCGTTCCAGCAATAAATGTTAAATACTTTCCCCTCGTCTGCTGCTGCAACTTCTGTTTCAGCACCTGCTGCTGCATCTGCTGCCGGAGCTTCTGTAGCTGCATCTGCTGCCGGAGCTGCTGCTTCTTCTTTTGCTCCACAACCAGCTAATGCTGCTGCTGTCATCATAGCAACTAAAGATAATGACATGAATTTTTTGAGCTTTCTCATTTCTTTTTCCCTCCATATGTTGTTTGTTGTTTATATAGCCGTTAAAGTTTTTTAACGGATCTACCTATAGATACTGCGCCCTCTACGACATGCTTTTCTTTTAAAGTAGTCTTTGGACGCTCAATCAGATCGATTAAGTGTAGTACTGCTTCTTTTCCCATTGTGTCACTGTCCTGCTTTAAGGTAGTGATGGGTGGCTCATGGATGGCAGAATAGGTAATGCCATCGTAACCTACTACCGAAATGTCATCCGGAATACTCAGCTCTCGGGTTTTTATCATATTAACTCCACCGATTGCTGTGTAATCGTCCGGATATAAAATGCAGGTTGGACGATCCTTTAAATCCAGAAGATTTGCCGTGCATGCTGCAGCTGCCTCTGTATCGAGATATTTACATTCCAACGTGTATTCCGGCGGAATGCTGAGTCCTAGTCTTTCTGCACATTGGTAGAAGCTGGTAAGACGATCCTGTGTAACAGAAGAGTCATCACCGTGTATGTAAGCAATCTTTCTATGCCCCATAGAGTACAGATATTCCATCAAATCCCGAATGCCCTTTACGTTATCCGACATAACGGACATTGTATTATGGAAAACATGGTCGATGGTTACAATCGGAATATCGCTGTTTACCAGTTCCGTAACTTGGGGATTCCGGTAATCGATACAGGCAATGATGACACCGTCAAACTGTCTGTTTCTGCAATATTCTTTATAGGTAACTTCCTTTTCGCCAATGCGGTTTGTAATAAATGTGATGCAGTAGCCGGAATCTTCCGCCTGTGCTTTAATCCCTTGTAAAACTCCTGCAAAAAATTCATGTGTCAATCCGCTGTTGGCTCCGTCTACAAAAAGGATTCCGATGTTATATGTTCTGCTGGTTTTTAAAGCTACGGCTGCCATGTTTGGGAGATAACCCATTTCGGAAGCCTTTGCTTTTACTCGGTTTCGCGTTTTCTCACTGATGTCACTATAATCATTGAGCGCTTTACTTACTGTGGCAATTGATACATTACATGCCGCAGCAATGTCTTTTACTGATACCATATCGTTCTTACCTTGATGGTTCGAAAGAAGTTTTTTTGTTCAACTTTTTTCGAATCTCCTTACTTAATCGTTTTCGCAACTTAAATATACAACACATCGCCTATAAAATCAAGGGTTTTTTTGAAAAAAGTAGGTAATTTTCCTAAAAAATTTCGGAAAGGAATAATCGCTTCCTTATTATATGCGACAAAAAAATAGGTGTTTTTACGAAAGATTTCGAAAGTGGGATTTTCGTCCCAGTTAAAAAACTCATATTTTTTGGATAAAAATAATGAAAAAGGGGCTTGATTTTATCGAAAATGTGGCATATATTATATACAAAGATGGAACGTGAAATCCACTTTTATTTTAAAGTTCTACTAAATCGTTTTCGCATATATGATTTATTTAATGGTTTTCGCAAACTTAATAACGTAAATTTAGAAAACAGTTTAATCTAAGAGATAGGAGAAATTTAAAATGAAATACGGATATTTTGATGACGGAAACAGAGAGTACGTCATTACACAGCCAAAGACACCATTGCCGTGGATCAATTATTTGGGTTGTGAAGATTTCTTTTCCATTGTTTCCAATACAAGCGGCGGTTATAGCTTTTGCAAGGATGCAAAGCTGCTTCGTCTGACCAGATATCGTTACAATAATGTACCTTATGATACAGGCGGACATTATTACTATATTAATGATAACGGAACAATCTGGAATCCGGGATGGCAGCCAACCAAAACAGAGTTGGATGAGTATGAATGCCGCCATGGTATGGGATACAGTGTATTCACAGGAAAGAAAAACGGAGTAAAAACAGAAGTAACAGCATTTGTTCCGATGGGTGAGCGTTGTGAAATCAACAAAGTGACCATCAGCAATGAAAGCAACGAAGCAAAAGATTTGAAGCTGTTTTCTTTCATTGAATTCTGCCTGTGGAATGCAATGGATGACATGACCAACTTCCAGAGAAATTTAAGCATCGGTGAAGTTGAGGTAGTGGGCTCTGCAATTTATCACAAAACAGAATACAGAGAAAGAAGAAATCACTACGCAGTGTTTGCAGTAAACGCAGATGTTGACGGTTTTGAAACCGACAGAGATACTTTCCTCGGTGCGTATAACGGATTTGACAGACCGGATACCGTTGTAAACGGAAATGCAAAAAATTCCGTAGCAAGCGGTTGGTCACCGATTGCATCTCACCAGTTAAATGTGAGCCTGCAGCCGGGTGAAGCAAAAACCTTCGTATTCGTAC
>JAZNIP010000250.1:0-3532 GCA_045577575.1 Lachnospiraceae bacterium
AAAGAATCGTAGTGCAAAAAGAAGGGCATAGATATTATAAAGCAATGGAAGCTTATATAATATATAATACCTATGCCTTTATATATTTATATTTTTATCTTACTAAAAACAGTCTTTTTCCAAAAATCCATAGCCGGACCAAAAATCAAAGCGGCAATAACAGTTCCTTCACGCAGTGTCCAGTCAGTGCCGAAAATCAGCGTCAGGACAACAGCCAGAACCACAAGCAGAATATCAATTATCTGCCTGAGTTTACCCATGGTGATGCCAGAGCGGCTGCGATCAGCCATCATCTGAATACAGCCTTCCATTGGAGTACGCATCAGATGGGTTTCCAGTACCAGTGTACAGCCGAAGGCGCTGACAATAAAAGCCAGAATACATACTACTAAACGAACGGGATAAAAGCTGAAAGTGATATTTTGTAGCACTGTATAAAGGAAGAAATTCAATACAGAACCGCCTAATGTAATATATAGTATCTGTAAAAATTCAGTTTTTCGGAAATCTTTTTTCTCCATCAGAATCTGACCAATGAAAAAACTTCCGTGAAATAGCATGGAAATAGTTCCTACTTTGATATTTACCACATCTGCGATGGTAGCAATTGCAGCATCTACCGGCATGACTCCAATGCCTGCTTTGATGGCGAATGCTACAGCACTATAGATTAATATGATTCCAAGTATTGTAAATGATATTTTTTTAAGCATACGCGATGACCTTTCTAAAAAAGCTGCAACAGGTCTTGAAAGCACAATAACAGTTCAGACTCTTGCTGCAGCTTTTGACTACAAAATTTTAAAATTACAGTCCCAGTACTTCCTGCACCAGTTCCACGCCATCTTCAATGCAGCCCGGACAACTGCGAAGTACTTTGCCGGTTTCCACACCCTTCAATTCTTTGCAGAGCATGGAACCGTTTTTTTCAATAAATTTTGTTACCAGCTTTCTGGAAAGCTGGTAAGTTTCTGCTTTGGTAGCGGGAGTGTCAAGATTGCCATCGCTGTGACAGAAGCCGGCTAACATAATAGCACCGGAGAGTGCACCGCAAGTACATTCCATACATCCCATACCAAGACCGAAGCCTTCGCCTGCTCTAAATAAGGTTTCCATTGGTACTCCGGCCTCTTCTGAAAAAGCACAGGCAACAGCCTGACAGCAATTATATTTTTTATCATGTAATGCAATCGCCAATTCTTTTTTTGTCATGTGTATTCTCCGTTTTTTATATACATGCAATATGTGACTAAATGTTTTTAGTATTCCATAGGAGCTTCTTCGCCGTTTAATACACGAAGACCACCCTGTACCAGTGCCAGAAGTTCATCTTCACCCGGATAAACGGTAATTGGAGCAATCCATCCGGCTTTTTCCTTTAAGCATGCAACTACATTTTTGTCATAAGCAATACCGCCGGTAATAATAATCTGATCAACTTTACCGTCCAGTACGCATGCCATAGAACCCATATCTTTCGCAACCTGAAGAATGAAAGCATCGCAAATCAGTTTTGCCTTTTCATCACCTTCTGCGATTGCTTTTTCTACGTTGCGCATATCGTTTGTGCCAAGATAAGCATTGAAACCACCGTTTCCTACTAGCTTTTTGTAAACCTCTGCTTCTGTATATTTGCCGGAGAAGCACATTTTAACGAGAGCACCATTTGGCACACCGCCGGCTCTTTCCGGTGAAAATGCACCATCGCCATCCAGTGCATTGAATACATCAATGATTTTACCATTTTTATGTGCACCTACGGAAACGCCGCCACCCATATGAACAACTATCAGATTCAGGTCTTCGTATGCTTTTCCGCTTTCTTTTGCGTAACGTTTTGCAACTGCTTTCTGATTCAGAGCATGGAATACACTGACTCTCGGAAGCTCCGGTACACCGGAAAATCTCGCTTCCGGAATAAGCTCATCTACAACAACCGGATCTACAATATAGGATGGAACTCCGATGGAATCTGCAATTTCACGGGCGAGAATACCACCCAGATTGGAAGCGTGCTGTCCCTGCACACCAACCTTTAAGTCGGCTAACAGAGCATCTGTTACGGGGTAGGTACCGCCGGAAATAGGCTTCAGCATACCACCGCGTCCGACAACCATATTTAAGGATTTTACATCAAAATCCTTTGATTTTAATAAATTAACAATAATGTCTTTACGGAAATCCTTTTGGTCTACGATGGATGCATATTGTGCAATCTCTTCCGTAGAATGACGAAGTGTTTCTTCAAATAATAAGGTTTCATCCTCGAATACACCGATTTTGGTGGAAGTAGAACCGGGATTGATAATTAAACTTTTGATAGACATAGTGTTTCCCCCATTTCTGCGCTTAGCGCGAACTAAAATAATTAATTGTTTTTCATATATTCGGCAACAACAGCACCAAGTGCAAGAGAGTTTACTTTAACTTCAAAGGTATCGGAACGGGAAGTTAAAATAACCGGAGCCTTTGTACCTGTCAGGAGGTTGCCGTTTACTGCATCGGCAGTATGAACCATTGCTTTGTATACGAGGTTTCCTGCATGGATATCCGGGAATAACAGGACATCTGCATCACCCTGAATGGCACGGTCTGTAGCACCCTTATGCTTTGCAGCTTCCGGATCAATCGCAAGGTCAAGAGAAAGAGGACCGTCTACGATACAGCCTGTAATTTTACCGTCCTTGTTCATTTGTGTAAGCTCTGCTGCTTCAACGGTAACAGGCATTTTCGGATTTACAACCTCTACTGCTGCAAGAGGAGCAACCTTAGGATTATCAACACCACATGCCTTTGTAATTTCCAGAGTGTTGTTGATGATATTTGCTTTATCCTCCAGAGTAGGATACGGAATGAAAGCAACGTCTGTTAAAAATAAAAGGTGGTCAATTCCCTTTACATCAAATACACATACATGAGACAGCGGATTTCCTGTACGAAGACCGCATTCCTTATTCAGGACACTTTTTAAGAAGTCTTTTGTATTAATCAAGCCTTTCATGTACATATCTGCTACACCGTCACGAACCAGCTTTACTGCGGTGAGGGATGCTTCCACATCATCTTTTACATCGATGATTTCAAAATCGGAAATATCAACATTGATTTCTTTTGCAACCGCATTGATTTTGTCCTCATCACCAACAAGGATTGCATCAGCAATTTTGCGGTCTTTTGCTGCTCTTACTGCTTCCAGCACAGCAGAATCCTGAGCAACAGCGATGGATACTTTTTTCATTTCGAATTCAGATACTTTGGATACCAGTTCGGCGAATGTTTTACTCATTTGTCACACCTCTTATGAATATTTTTGTTTATAAAGTTGTTTCCTGCTCGAAAAACAGAAAAATGTTCGTTAAAATAATAACACTTATATAAGGAAAGGTCAAGGTGAAAAGCCCTCTTCAAAGGTTGAATTATAAGTACAAATCTGTTAAAATATAGCACGTCAGCAGAAAATCAAGCGACGCCGTAGGCGGCATTTGATTTTATCTGACGTGCTGGCGACAAAATCAGAAAGCAGCGTAGCTGC
>JAZNIP010000251.1:0-12489 GCA_045577575.1 Lachnospiraceae bacterium
TGCCTGCTCTTTCTGGGCTTTTCTCATTGTTCTTCTCCCTTTTTTACTCTATTTAATCTCCGAAATGTTACTTATACATGCACCGCTCCTACTACTCTTTTCTGCCGCCTCCATGCACATCTATATAATTATTTGTATAAAAATACAACTATTTGTCATTTTCTACTATGACATATATCGGCAGAATATTAAATTTATTTAGTTTTTGGTCAGAATTCGTCCGGCAGTGGACCATAAAAATCTCTGCCTCCCACAAACGATTTGACATAAATTTTCCTATCCGTTATTCTAAAATAAAATAATATTCAGGAGGGGCTACAATGAAGTTACTTAATTTAGCAAAGAAAACCACCTTTGTTTTGGCTACTGCCATTTCTGCTTTTATTCTGGCACCGACTTATGCAGATGCAGCAGAGGATAACGAGGTTCTTGTATTGGCTTATGCAGAGCAGGAGGGCATGGGAAATATTACTTCTTATCATAATGAAGCCATGTTTAAGGATTCCGCAGAAGCTCAGCCGGGCGATGTGATCCGGGTAAGCGCAGAATACTATCCGAAATGTACCTTTGAAGGCTGGTATGTAAACGGCACATTAAAAACGTTAGAAAAAAATTATTCTTTTACAATCGCTGAAGATACTCCGATGTATATTCTTTCTGCAAAATTCAGACAGAACAATGAACACCTGAAGGGTCGTGCAGAGCTGGATATTTCTCAGACAAACTGGACAAACCGCACCTGCCGCTTTACAAACGGTACCGGTGCATACGATATCGCAGTGACAACATCGATGGCATTACAGGGCAAAGAATGTATTGCAGCATTTGAAACAGTTCTTGATGATTTTACCATTGCCAGAACCTACAACATTTCATTTACCAAATACTATAATAAAAATTTAGAAACGCTTAATGCTCCGGCAGATTTTGTATTCCAGATTCCTACCGAATTACAGGCTCCGGGACGCGTGTTCCGTATGATTAATGTTTACAAGGGTCAGCCTACTGTTTTAGAGGATATGGATGCTTCCGAATCTACCATAACCTTTAAAAACGACAAAGCAGGTGCTTACGCTCTCGTTTATCGTGACACCCCTGCTACTATGCCTCCGGAAGGCGTAGAAATTGACCCGGAAATGATGGTGGTACCGGAAAACCTTGATCCGGCACAGTTAGCGGCAATCGCTGCTACACCGGCGCAGTAATCTAAAAAACAAGGCTGGCGCAGATTATTACAAATCCTGCGACAGCCTTATTTTTTCATTTTAAAGAAGCTCTTTTATCCACACACTCATTTCACCGATTCCTCGGTTGTTCCAATACGCATACGGTACAGCCTTTAATACTGCCTTATCAAAGAACGGCTTATGACTGCCGTACAGTTCATTTTCACCCCATTTTGTTTCATTCATCCGACAGCCTTCAAAGGATAACAGTACACTTCCACCAAACAGTTCGGACTTTTCTTCCCGTATTTCCAAATCTCCTTTTACATAAATGGCAGACAGATTCTCTCCGTTATCAATCTGCTCCAGGCAATATACAAGTGGGCCTCTCATAACAGCTATCTTTCCGCAGTCTGCATGCACCTTTGGATTTGCCCGGACAAATCTTGCCGGAGCTTCAAATCGGATTCTTACCGTACTGTCTTTTTTGATATTCACATATGCATATCCTTTTTCTGTCTGATATTCACATGTATTTCCGTCGGTTTCCACCACATAATTCTCTGCATATTTCGGAATGCGCAGTGCCAATGTCATGCCTGTTTCCGGCACATTGTCCAATGCTATTTCACAAGTGTTTTCCCACGGAAACAGCGTTTCCGTCCTTATTTGCACTTCATTTCCGCTAAACTCTGCCTTTGCTTCTCCGGAAACATACAGATTGATATAGAGCGAATGGTCATCCTTTGCATAAATATATTGTCCGAGAGATGCCAGTGTCCGCGCTATATTCGGAGGACAGCACGCCACTCCGAACCATTTCTGGCGAATCGGCTTTACATGCTCCTTAGAGGTACGGTCGATACAGTTGTCCGGCCATACCTCAAGGGGATTCACATAGAAAAAGGATTTTCCATCCAATGCAATTCCTGCAAGCACCGTATTGTACAATGCCCGTTCTGCCACATCGATATAAGCAGCATCTCTTGTAATATTTGCCATACGCAGTCCAAACAGTGCCAAACCAATGGATGCACAGGATTCCGAATAATTACAGTCATTGGGCAAATCATAATCGGTTGTGAACCGTTCCAGTAATCCTGACGAACCGATACTTCCGGTAATGTACATTCTCTTTGTTACGATATTGTTCCAGAGCGTTTCGCATGCCTGCATCAGCTCCTTATCCTGATACTCATATGCCAAATCTGCCATCGCACAGTACATATAGACAGCTCTCACTGCATGTCCTTCTGCGGTTTCCTGCTGTCGTACCGGCAGATGTGACTGTGAATATTTAGTATCATAGTTTGCAAACTCCGGAAAAATCATATGATAATCCGGTCTGTTCATCTCTTGCAGAAACCAGTTTTCTCCAACACCGCGTGCATCAATAAAAAATTTTGCCTGCTCCAAATATTTTCGTTCTCCTGTCACCTGATACAGCTTGATAAGACCGATTTCTACCTCCTGATGTCCGGGGTAGCCTTTTAATTTTCCCGGCTCATTTCCAAAGGTATCACAAATTAAATCTGCCAGCTTCAATACAATATCAAGAAATTTCCGTTTGCCGGTTCCCTGATAGTAAGCAACCGCTGCCTCCATCATATGTCCGGCAGTATACAGCTCATGCCCTTCGCACAAATCCTGCCAACACTTATCCGGCTCCTTTACAATAAAATATGTATCAAAATAGCCGTTTTCCTCCTGCGCTTCTCCGATTAGCTCAATGACCTCATCTGCTGTTTTTTCCAGCTCCGGAATATCATAGGCTGCCAGCGTAAAGCCTACTGCCTCAAGCCATTTCGCAATGTCTGTGTCCTGAAAAACCGCACCATAGAATTCACCTGTTTTTCTTCCGGCGGCAATTTTAAAATTCTCCAGACAATGACTGGGCTCCGCATCGGGAATCAAATCATTCATGGCATCCCACTGGTAAGGAATAATTTCATTTCTTACCAGGTCCACATGCTTAGACCAAAATGGGTCTTTTATTTTTATTTGTTTTAAATCCAGCGTCTGTAATTTCGTCATTTTTCCTATCACTCCTTGTCTTCTACCCTACGCCTTTACAGCACCGTTAGTCAAGCCGCTGACAATATACTTCTGCATGAAAATAAAGATAAGTACCACCGGCATAATTGCCACAATACCAAATGCCATCGTAGAGTTCCACAGGGTCTGGTACTGTTGAACATAATTATAAATACTGGAGGTAATCGGCCTTTTATTCGGGTCTGTAATAAAGGTAATTCCATAAATCAAATCACCCCACGCATACACAAAGGAAAATACTGCCGTAACGATAATGCCCGGCTTTGCAATCGGAAGCATAATTCTGACAAAAGATCCCAGATGACTACAGCCATCAATTTTTGCCGCCTCATCAAGCTCCTTTGGAATGGAGATAAAATAAGTTCTTAAAATAATAATACTGAACGGAATACCAAGTGTTGCATCTGCCAGCATGGGTGCTATGTAAGAATTTAACAGTTCCATTTTTGAAAACATAATATATAAAGAAGTAAGTACCAGTGTGGAAGGCAGCATCTGGGTAATCAGGAAAAATAAAATCAATGGTTTTTTCAGCTTAAACCGAAACCTTGCCAATCCATACGCTGCCGGAATCGCCAGTATAGTAGAAATTACCATTGCCCCTATGGAAATAATCATACTGTTTTTAAAGCCTCTCAAAGTATCACCGGAAACACTAAGCTGTTCCATAAAAGGCTCCCATGTCAGCTCCCTCGGCCATAACGGTGTTGGAATGGCAAAAATCTCCGTTTGTGTCTTTAATGCCGTTACAAACATCCAGTAAAGAGGAAATAGAAATACAACAAAAATAATCAAACCAATAAATATCAGGCTTTTATTACTTTTCTGTTTCATTACATAACCTCCTCTTCATCATTGATTAATTTAATATAAAAACAACCCACTATCATAAGAATAATCATCAATATATTTGCGGCTGCCGCACCCTTACTAAACTGAAATTCTTCAAAGGATAAGCGGTAGGCATAGGTAGATACCAGCTCCGTCGAATTAACCGGTCCACCCTTTGTCATAACCCACACAAGGTCAAACACTTTAAATGTATATACGAATCCCAACGTTAAAACAGACATAATTGCCGGCTTAATCATCGGTATTGTAATCTGAAATAATTTTTGAAATTTATTTGCTCCGTCCAGGCTGCAGCTTTCATAAATCTCTTCCGGAATCGTAGTCAGTCCGGTAGTCAGCAGCATCATATTAAACGGAATACCAATCCAGATATTCGCAATAATAATCGCAACCATTGCTGTATGAGGCTCAAGCAGCCAGTCAATAGGCTTATCAATGATATGTAGCTGTGTTAAAAACTGATTTACAATTCCTCCGGTGCTTGCAAACATAAATTTGAATAATAGCCCTGCGACTGTAACCGGCAGCAGCCAGGAAATCATCGTTGCACCACGAAAAAAGGAATTTCCTTTGAACTTCTTATTAAAAAGAAGTGCCAGTCCAAATCCGATAATAAATTGAAAGAAAATAGAGCCAACCGTAAAAATCAATGTATTGATAATCGATTTTGTTAAAATTGAATTTTTTCCCGTAAATAATTCAATATAATTTTTCAGTCCTACAAACTCCTGCATATCGGGCTTAGAAAAGGTAAATACATCTACATTTTTAAAGCCCAGAATAATATTCTGAATCATGGGATACCCAATAAATACAAGCATATAAATTACCGCAGGTAATGCGAAGGCAACTCCCATAACTGTTCCACTACTGATTTTATGTCTCTTTTTCATATGAATCCCCATTCTTCATAATTATAAAACTTCTTTTTGAATTCTCTTTTTATGAAAGGATGTCTCAAAACAAAGTTCTGAGACATCCCCACTAAGCTTTATTCAATTGCATCTACTGCAGCCTGTGTATCCTTTGCTGCCTGTTCCGGTGTTTTGGCAGATGTCATAACCTCCTGGAAGCCTGTCTGGATAGCAGAAGAATATGTCGGCCATAATGCGGACGGTCCACGAGGAATGGATGTTTCAAGCTGCTGAATAAAGGAAGCCTGAATCTCATCCTCTGTCCAGTAAGCATCCTGTGCTGCCTCTGTCTTAGGAGGGAAGGAACCGTACTGCTTCATTGCATTTACCATAACATCCGTCTGATCATAATATTTCAGGAATGCAACTGCGCCTGAAGTATCGTCCTTCTTTACAACGCCCATGTTTTCACCGCCAAGGATAGAAGTTGCCTGTCCGGCACTTGCATCCCTCTTAGGGAGTACGGTTACACCATAGTTTAAATCAGGCGCATCTTTTTCGATTCCCGGAATCTGCCACGGTCCGTTCTGCTGCATAGCCAGATTTCCTGCCATAAAGTTGTTGTTAACATCGGACTGTGTCCAGTTTACAACATCCTTTGCCCAAGAGCCTTCATTAATCATTTCCTGCATCAGTGTATATGCGTCCACACCGGACTCAATATCTGTATAGGAACCGCCTGCTGTATACAACCACTGCAGGCACTGGAAGGTACCTTCGTCTGTATTGGTTCCTGCATTACCAAATCCATAAACACCGTCCTTTGTCAGTGCTTTTGCCATTTCACGGAACTCATCCCATGTTGTATTTTCATCCGGATAAGCGATTCCTGCTGCATCAAACATATCTTTATTATAGAACAATGCCGTACAGTTTGTTGCAAACGGAATACCGTAATGCTTTCCGTCCATCATAGTTGATTCCATCGGTCCCTGAATATATTCATCCCAATTAATATCTGCATCGGAAATATCACCGAATAAGTCCATGGAAATAAAGGATGCCATACCACAGCCGTCCATGATTACGATGTCAGGCAACTCGCCGGATGCAACACCGAGGGTCAACTGTTTCTCATAATCCGCAAACGGAACATATACATGAGATGCCACATACTGATCCTGAGAGCCGTTAAAGCCATCAATCAAAGTCTGCATCATTTCTTTCTGTGCATCGGTTTCAAAATAATCCCAGATAACAACTTCTTTTTTCTCACCGGAAGCTGCTTCACTTCCGCTGCTTTCTGTGCTTGCTGTACTCTCTGCCGGTGCACCTGCTGCCGGAGCTGTACTTTCAGAAGACTTGCTTCCGCATCCGGTCAATGCCATCGCACCAACCATAACTGTTGCCAGGCAAACTGCCATAGCGCGTTTGAATTTCATAAAAAATACCTCCCTTAATATATTTCATAGTTTTTTGCTATGAGCTTATTATAAGAGAGGTTTCTTTCAATTTTTATTCTAAATATTTAAGAAAGGTGGACGAATCTTAATTACTCGCCGGCAATTTCTTCTGCAAGAGCTTCTGCCGTAGCACCTTCTGCCATCATCCGATAAATTGCTGTTGATAACTGTTCCGATAAGCTTTTCCAATGGTCATTACTTGTTCTGGATACCGCCGATTTCATCTGAAGCTGGAAAACAGACATAATTTCATTTTCCTCCACCATCCGCTTTTCAAGGCTTTTTTTGGTCGGCAGCACGCCGGATGTCTTACAGAACTCATACATCACCTCGTCTCTGCCACAATATTTTATAAACTCCTTTGCCCCCTCGATATTTTTCCCTTTTAAAATACCGATATTTTCACCTCCGATAACAGATTTTTGTGTTATATCTGCCGGAAGGGGAATGATTCCGTAAGAAACTCCTGCTTCTTCCAGCATCGGAAGAATCCAGGGGCCGTTTTCCATCATAGCGGCTTCTCCACCAATAAATTTACGTGCCACATCATTTTGGGAATAGTTGATACAATTAGAATCCATTCCTCCCGATTCAATCAAATCAAATAAAAACTGAAAGGCTTTTGCTGTCCCCTCTGCTTCCACTGCTTCAATCCGCTCTCCCGTAGACAAAACCCACGGCAGCATTTGAAATGCTCCCTGTTCTCCTTCGATTGCCGACATTAAAAAACCATATCTATTATTTGTACTCAATTTTTCCACTGCTGCCCGAAAATCATCCCAGTCGCTAGGTGGTTGTACGCCTTCCTTTTCAAGAATTTCCTTATTATAAATCAGTGCCAGATTGTTACAGTTTAACGGCAGTCCATAGCAGGTTTCTCCGTCGTATACCGTTTCCAACACAGACGGATAATAATCCTCTCGGATTCTCAGCTCATCTGCAATATCCGTAATTTCCACAAACAGCCCTGTTTTTATTCCGGTAGGCATATCCGGGTTATCAATGAGTACCATATCCGGCAGCACATTCTCAGTATAGCCCATAGACAGTTTTTTTGAAAATTCTGTCATGGGTACATATTCCCACATAACCTGATACTTTTCCTGACTGTCGTTAAATCCCTGCGTCAGGGTATCCATCGCATCTCTTTGTTTTTCTGTTTCGTAGTAGCACCATATAGTCAATTCTTCTTTTCCCTGTGCCTCTACTTCTGCAGGCTCATGTTCATTTGTACATCCACAAAGAACTATCAGCAACAGCAGGCACACTGAAATCAGTCTTTTCATTTGCCTCTTCCCCTTATAGCTGTCGGTATTCTCTTGGCGAAATTCCGACTTTTTCTTTGAATACCCGATTAAAATATTTGGAATCCGAATACCCCACTTCTTCTGCAATCTCATAAATCTTTTTATCACTGCCTTTTAATAATCTCTTTGCATGGCTGATACGAAAATCTTTTAAAAATGTAGAGAAATTTACTCCTACTTCACGATTAAACAAGGTACTTAAATATTCCGGTGTAATATCCAGCTTATTTGCCAGCTCCTCCAGCATAATGTTTTCCTGATAATGCATCCGTATATAGGAAATTGCCCGTTTTATCGCATAATTGGAAATATCCTCTTTTTGTTCGGACTGGATATAGATAGTTTCACAAAGTTCATCCAGAATCCGATCCATTTCCTCAAGCAGAAAGCTACTTCTGATTTTATTCATATAACTCATTGCTTCTATCTGCTCATACATCTGTTTTTCCGAATTTTCCAATGCCACGAGAATATGATGTACCATTTTACTGTATGCAGATTTTATATTTTTCGGTTCATACTCCTTCTTCAACAAATATTCCTTAAATTTCTGAATTTGTTTCCTTGTCTGTTCTGCATTCTGATTATAAATTGCCGCCTTTATTTTACTTTCCAGTTCTTCCGGATAAAGCAAAGCTTCTCCCCGGCATTGCATGGACATCGCTTTATTCAAAATTTTTCCTGTGCCCAATCTCATACTATATAAATAAAGCTCCCTATTTGCCTCATATGCTTTTTTCATGTGAGCCAAATTCTCAATTTTTGTTTCCGACCATATCCACTTTTTCTGATTTTTTGAAAAAATCCACTCCATCTCATCAAAAAGCTGCTTCTGATATCTTGCCGGCAGCAGGCATATAAGCTCCTTTTTCTCTTCTAAGGTAAGACAGTGCATATCTCTGCATTCTGAATGCTCCTTAAATGCCTCCAGTCTGTCCAGCATTTCTCTACGCTCCTCAAAAAGCGTGTCCCATCCGTACCCTGACAACAGAAAATAATCCTCCTCCGGCTGTAAACCAAGCTCTTTTTGTATTCCGGACAAATCCTGCTCCTCGACAGTTCCTCCTAACAGCTTCCAGAGAATTCTCTGTATCGCATTATTTTTATGCTTCACTTCCTGATGCAGCTTTTCTTCCACCGATTGAAGCAGGTTCATGATGTCCTCCGGTGCTAATGGCTTTAGCAGATAATCATCCACTCCGTATTTAATTGCCTGCTTTGCATAATCAAATTCCGAATAACCGCTCAGAATTACGCAATGCACCATTCTATTCATTTCATACAATTTTTGAATCATTCCCAGTCCGCTCATGACCGGCATCTTGATATCCGTAATTACCAAATCAGGATGTGCCTTTAATACCCACTCCAGACCCTCCTGTCCGTTTTTTGCCTCAGCTATGATTTCATGCTTCGTCTGCTTAGTAATCAGATTTGCCAGTCCATGTCTGATTTTGATTTCATCCTCTACAATTAATATCCGCATATCATTTCTCCTTACAGTATCGGCAGTTTCAGCATAATAACCGTTCCCATTCCTTCAATGCTTGTTATTTTCCATGTTGCTTTATCACCGTAATACATATACATTCTGGAAAATGCATTATGAAGTCCGATACTGCTGCCATCATCACGAATTGCCCATTCTATATCGTTGTATTGCTGCACCAGTTCCTTTGACATTCCCTTTCCGTTATCTTCAATCGTAATAAGCAGTGATTTACTATCCTCCGATGAATTGATATCTACACGCAGTCTGCCTCCGGCTTCTATCTCTTTAAAGCCATGTATAATGGCATTCTCAATAAAAGGCTGTATTAAAAGCTTGTGCAAACGATAGCTTTTGCACTCTTCTGCCACAAATATTTCATACTCAAACACATTGTCAAAGCGCATCTTTTGCAAGGATATGTATTTATCCATCCAATCACACATTTCCTCTACCTTTACAATAGCATTGCTTTTTCCGACGCTGTAACGGAGTATAATTCCCAGATTTCTCAGCATTTTACTGATTTCATATTCCTCATGCTCAATCGCCATCCAGTTGATGGAATCTAATGTGTTATACAGAAAATGGGGATTAATCTGTGCTTCCAATGCCTGTATTTCCGCATTTTTCTGTCGGGCAGTGGCTTCCTTGATTTCTTCTATCAATCCCCTTATTTTTCCGGTCATGATATTAAAGCTACCGGCAATTGTACCAATTTCATCATGATACTGCACCGGTACCTCTGCTTCCAGATTGCCCTCCTGTACTTCCTGCATACCTTCTACAATCAATTTTACAGAACGGTTTAGCTGTCTGGTCAGCAATAAAATTGCCCCTGTCGCCATACCCATTGTAAGTACTCCAAGCAAAATCGAAATAAGCTGTACCCGTCTTACATCCTGCAATATGTAATCTTTATTATATACATTGTAAAAGGTCCAGTCAGTT
This sequence comes from Lachnospiraceae bacterium, assembly GCA_045577575.1. GTDB lineage: Bacteria > Bacillota > Clostridia > Lachnospirales > Lachnospiraceae > VSOB01. The sequence continues at coordinate 10,138 of JAZNIP010000251.1, forward strand.
CGTATATCTTCGCACACATTAATGGCTACCTTTTCATTCTCAAAAACTGCTGTCCGCTTAACAAAATCTTCTATTGTTTCCTCTCTTCCAAGCATTCTGCCCACATACGTTTTATCCGGATAGCAAATAATCGTACCATCCTTCGAAACGATAAAATTGAATCCGGTTTTTCCTATTTCACCGGAAGGATTGCAGACATTATTTATCCCTTCCGCATCAATACTAATAACAATCGTAGCTATGCTTCCTTTTTCCAAATCGTCCAAATCAAAGATTCTTTTGGAAATATGCAAGTAATGAGAATAGCTTTCATTTTCCTTAAAGAGCATGGTGGGCGTTAATACCATACCCGGCTCTCCTTCCGTATTACGGTAAGGTGTTGTCATCCGTAAATCACGGAAATTTCTCCACAAATTATCTACGGCAGAATCCGTTTTTACATCATATACAACGGACTGTCCGTTTGCACAAATGACGCTGATGCAGCGGATTCCGCTTTCTACCGTATGGTATTGCTTTATACGTTTACTGATGCGATTATAGGCAATGGCACCCTCCTCATTTTCTTCCAGAATCGTATTGATATTCTCCACCAATTCCTCATCCTGATACATCTGATACAGCATATTTGCGTAAATTTCCAAATTCATATTGGTTCTTTCGGCTATCTGGGTCAGATTACTGGTCATTGCCTGATTCACTTCTTTGGAAAGTGCATTTTCATTTACCATCGTAGATACGACAATAAACAGAAACATCGGTAAAATAGCCGCAAGTCCAAATATAACAAACAACTTCGTACGAAATTTTCCATTATAATAAAAGGTTATTAGTTTTCTTAACATATGCTTCGCCCTATGTCTGTCCTTATCCTGTGTATTCATTTCCATATTATATTTTAATCTCTGCAATACAAGATATAAAGTAGTAATTTTTTAAGGTTTGTGCATAAAACTAAATATTTTTACACAAAAAGAAAGCCTGCCGTATCCGGCAAGCCTTCTTTTCATATCCTCTATATTCTATTTCCTTATGCGAACGGATTCTCTGTTGGATAAGGTACGCTCTTCGGCTGGTTGTAGTTGATGTCAGCCATCGGAACACCGATATATTTGAATACTTCAAATAATGCTTTTCCGTAGTGACCAAATGCAACTGCTCCGTGGTGCGGATAGTTCTTCTGAATCAGTACATGGCGATAGAATCTGCCCATTTCCTTGATTGCGAATACGCCGATTGCACCAAAAGATTTGCTTGCTACCGGAAGAACTTCACCCTGTGCCACATAAGCTGTCAGCTTAGCGTCAGCTGTAGACTGCAGACGGAAGAATGTGATATCACCTGGCATAATGTCGCCTTCAAGAGTTCCGTTTGTAACCTCAACCGGAAGGTTTCTAGCCATAATCTTCTGGTATTTCATTTCATGGAATGCAAGCTTCTTGGAGCATGTATTTCCGCAATGGAAGCCCATGAATGTATCCTTGTGTGTATAATCAAATTTGCCTTCGATAGACTCTTTGTACATATCAGCCGGTACGGAGTTATTGATGTCAAGCAGTGTAACTGCATCTTCGCTGACACATGTTCCGATGAACTCGCTTAAGCAGCCATAAATATCAACTTCACAGGATACCGGGATTCCCATACCTGTCAGACGGCTGTTTACATAGCAAGGAACGAATCCAAACTGTGTCTGGAATGCAGGCCAGCATTTTCCTGCGATAGCAACATATTTTCTGTAGCCTCTGTGCTCCTCAACCCAGTCAAGCAGTGTCAATTCATACTGAGCTAATTTTGCAAGAACTTCCGGTTTCTTGTTTCCGGCACCAAGTTCTGCTGCCATCTCTTCTACTTTTGCAGGAATACGAGGGTCATCTGCATGCTTGTTGAATGCTTCGAATAAGTCTAATTCAGAGTTTTCTTCGATTTCAACGCCCAGATTGTAAAGCTGTTTAATCGGTGCATTACAAGCTAAGAAGTTCAACGGTCTCGGACCAAAGCTGATAATCTTTAAGTCAGATAATCCAACGATAGCACGAGCAATCGGAAGGAATTCATTCATCATATCTGCGCAGTCTTCTGCTGTTCCAACAGGATATTCCGGAATATATGCCTGAATGTTGCGAAGCTTTAAGTTGTAGCTTGCATTTAACATACCGCAGTAAGCATCTCCACGTCCGTCCATCAGGTCAGCCTGGCTCTCTTCTGCTGCTGCAATGAACATCTTCGGTCCTTCAAAATGTTTTGCAAGTAATGTTTCGGAAATTTCCGGTCCGAAATTTCCAAGATATACGCAAAGTGCGGTACATCCTTCTTTTTTGATATCTTCCAGACAAGTCGGAGGCCAAGCGG
>JAZNIP010000252.1:0-6244 GCA_045577575.1 Lachnospiraceae bacterium
AAAATCTACCTCGATGAAAGTGAGATTCCAAAGGCATGGTATAATTTACGCGCTGATATGAAAAATAAGCCGGCACCGCTTTTAAATCCGGAAACCATGAAGCCGATGACAGCCGATGAGCTGAAAGGTGTTTTCTGTGACGAGCTGATTGCACAGGAGCTGGACGACACCACTCCTTATATTACGATTCCGCAGGCAATTCAGGACTTCTATAAAATGTACCGTCCGTCACCTCTTACAAGAGCATATTTTCTGGAGGAAAAATTACAGACTCCGGCTAAAATCTACTATAAATTTGAAGGAAACAACACAAGTGGCAGCCATAAGCTGAATTCCGCTATCGCACAGGCATATTATGCCAAAAAGCAGGGCCTGACAGGTGTCACAACCGAAACCGGTGCCGGTCAGTGGGGTACCGCCCTCTCTATGGCATGCTCCTATTTTGATTTGGACTGTCTCGTATATATGGTAAAGGGTTCTTATGATCTGAAGCCCTTCCGCCGGGAGGTCATGAGAACCTACGGTGCAACCGTTACTCCTTCTCCAAGTACTACAACAGAAGTAGGAAGAAGAATTCTGGCGGAGCATCCGAATACAACCGGAAGTCTGGGCTGTGCAATCTCGGAAGCAGTAGAAGCAGAATCCATCCGTGAAGGCTACCGCTATGTACTGGGCAGCGTATTAAATCAGGTAATGCTCCATCAGACCATCATCGGTCTGGAAACAAAGGCTGCTCTTGATAAATATAACATCACACCGGACATCATCATCGGCTGTGCAGGCGGTGGTTCTAACCTGGGTGGACTGATTGCTCCGTTTGCGGGAGAAATGGTACGCGGTGAAAAGAACTATAAGCTGATTGCTGTAGAGCCTGCATCCTGCCCGACCCTTACCCGTGGCGTATTCGCATATGATTATTGTGATACCGGAAAGATTTGTCCTCTGGCAAAAATGTACACTCTGGGAAGCGGTTTTATTCCTTCTGCAAATCATGCAGGCGGTCTGCGCTACCACGGCATGAGCCCGATTCTTTCCCAGCTCTACCACGACGGTTTCATGGAAGCAAGAAGCGTAGAGCAGACAGAGGTATTCAAGGCTGCCGTTGAGTTTGCAAAGGTAGAGGGAACACTCCCTGCACCGGAAAGCAGCCATGCTATCCGTGTAGCAATGGATGAAGCCCTGAAATGCAAAGAAACCGGCGAAGAAAAAACCATCGTATTCGGTCTTACCGGAACAGGATACTTTGATATGATGTCTTACGGAAAATACAATGACGGCATTATGACAGACTATATCCCCACAGACGAAGAATTAAAAGTAGGATTTGATGCCATTCCCCGTTTCCCGGGAAATGAGTTTTAAAAGCATAGAGGTTTGCATTATGTAAACCCGTTTATGTAAAGCAGGGAGTGTGGCAAAATAGTTTTGCCACACTCCCTTGTTGCTTTAATACTATATATTTCTAGCACAAAAATAACTTCACATATCCAAAAACTCTGTTATGTTCCAAGTTTTATTTCTTTTTAAAAAACTGTATTACAATTCCTTCCAGTACCGTCGTTGTAAAAAAATGCGAAGTTGGTGTTTCCACAATTTCATCCGGTCCCTTTATTCCTTCTTTTTCCAGCTTCTCTATCATTTCTTCTAAATTGGAAACCTCAAACCCAAGTGTCACAACACCGGAACCATTCTTTCTCTCTGCACCATCATATAGTAATTCTATTAGCGTTTCATTTTCTGCACCATTTCCAAGAAATGCAATTTCTCCTGATTCACCTGTCGAAAATCTGTTTTGTACCTGTAATCCTACAACATCCTCAAAAAACTTAATTCCTTCCTCCATCTTATTTACATGAATGGTTGTCCATAAATATCTCATTCGTTCTCTTCCTTTCTGTTGAAATTCGCAGCCGCACTTATTATAATAACAATAAAATTTCGACTAGAAAGGACTGTATTTATCCTAGTATAAATACTGATAGGATATCTTACATGAGTGCTCAAACCCGCCAAAAAGAATTAGGTGATTTTTTGCGTACCCGAAGAGAAAACATCCACCCATCACAAATAGGGATTCCTGATAACATGCGCCGCAGAACTCCCGGGCTTCGTCGCGAGGAAGTTGCTTATCTGGCCGGAATAGGGCTAACTTGGTATACCCGTCTGGAACAAGGAAAAGAAATTCAGGTATCAAAAGATGTTATTGAAAGCTTAGCAAGAGTATTTATGTTAACCAGCGAGGAACGCTTTCACTTGTATCAGCTCGCCAATCTTCCTACCCCTACAGAAAGCATCAATCAGAGTTTTTCTCTTAGCCCTACTGTGCAGATTGTTCTGGATGAGTTAATCGCTTGTCCCTCGATTGTTGTGAACGCATATCAGACCGTAGTTGGTTGGAATCGTGCTGCCTGTATATTATTTGGAGATTTTCCAAATATGCCCTTAAAAGAGCGTAATATTTTATGGTCTATGTTTATGCTTCCTCACTATCAAAATTATCTTGTGAACTGGGCTTCCCATGCCCAAAATCTTGTGGCAAAATTCCGCAGTACATACGATACATATATTAATGATACTCAAATGCGAAATCTTATTGATGAGCTTTTGGAAAAGAGCGAAGCATTCTCAAATTATTGGAAATTGCATGAAATTCATTATGATAATGAAGTAGATAAAAAGTTTCAACATCCCACTCTCGGTACTCTTAGTTTCACTGTAAGCAATTTCTTTCCTGCAACATTCCCTGCCGGAAAAATGATTGTCCACACTCCTATGGAAGGAACCGGAACACGCAAAAAAATAGAAGACTACCTTAGAAATATCCCTTGAAACTTATCCCCTGGCAAAATGTATTTTACTGCTCTTTTGTATTCTCCTGCAATATCATGGAAATGCCCTTTTCCAGAGATGCCGCATCCAGCATTCCCTCTGCTCCTGCCACTATATTTCCCTCTTTATCTATAAAATAGGTGGTAGGCAGAGAATAAACAGAATATGCATAAGCGCCACTCTGCAGGGAATCAAAATAAACAGGTAAGGTATAACCTTCTGTTTCCACAAATTCCAGTGCCTTTTCCTTGGTCTCACGCATACCGTCCGTCATATTTACCATTAAAAATTCCACTTCACCGTCATACTCTTCATATGCCGCCTGAAAATCCGGCAATTCCATCTTACATGGACCACACCAGCTTGCCCAAAAATTCAGCACAATCGGTTTTCCTACAAAGGATTGCAGATTTCTGGGTTGTCCGCTTCTGTCAGTCATAGAAAAATCCGGTGCCTTTGTAGTATTTTCCTCTGCCTGCTCGGAATCCGCCTTTGCTTCTTCCGTTACCTGCAATGATTTTTCCGGCTCATGCCTTTGTGCAAGTTCTCCATAGAGCAATCGTGCTGCAATCATAAGCACTGCAAAGGCGGCAACCGCACCTATCAATTTCCCGTATTTTTTCATCTCTTTCCCTCACTTATCTAAACGCTGAAAAATGCCAGCAAATATCCGAAGGTTCCTGTCATCATCAAAATACCAACCAGCACAAGAAAAATCCCTGATACCACATTGATAATTCGATAATGTTTTTTTATAACATCAAAGGTTCCCTTCAAACGATCCAAAATGAGCGCACTCACTACAAAGGGAATTCCAAGTCCCAGTGAATAGAAAATCAGCATCAAAATACCTGCTGCCGCTGTTCCCTCCCTGGATGCCATCATCAGCGCGGACCCTAAAAACACGCCGACACAGGGCGTCCAGCCGATGGAAAACACAATTCCGAATAACAATGATGCTGCAAATCCTGCCGTCTTTATTTCCATATGCAAACGTCTGCTGCCATCCAGCAAGGCGATTTTGATAATTCCGGTAAAATGCAGTCCAAGCACCACTACTACCGCACCGGTCACAACATTAGCAGCCCTCTGATACTTCTGCAGTAATCCGCCTATACTTCCTGCGAAGGCACCCATGCTGACAAACACAATCGTAAATCCAAGCACAAATGCGACTGCATTGGTCAATGCCTTTCTTTTATCATTTTCACCATTTGCAAAATAGGAAATATATATGGGAAGCATCGGTAAAATGCAGGGGGAAATAAATGTAATGATTCCCTCCAAAAAGGAAATGATGTATTGCATATAAGCCTCCTATACAGTATTAGATTTTATAAACATTTCCTGTATTGTTTTGAATAAAGTTCTCTCCAAAACGTTCCCGGAGCATACAAACCCCTTCATCACCTATACAATGGGATACCGCAATCTGTCGCAATCCCAGCTTTTCCAGTTCTTCTACGGTCCTGCTAATGCGCGCTTTATCTGCCGCTACCAGATGCGTACCTCCAAGCACACTGTAAATCGGTAAATCTATATGCTTTTTTACATGCTTCAGGATATTAATGATTCCTACATGAGAGCAGCCCACCACAAGCACAAGTCCTTTATCGGTTATTAACCCAATGGCAATCTCTTCTCTGAATGCATCCTGCTGCCAGCCTCCCAGAGTGCAGACACCACCCTGACAGGAAGGCTCCTGACGAATAAAAAAATTAGGATTATGCTGTTCAAACCCTGTTTCCGACTTAAAATTTCCAAATATGACAATCTTGTCAGTTACATACTTGACATCCTCGTCAAGCTGTTCTAACACTATGTTTTTCTCTTGTAGCCGCTCTGTCAGTTCCGCTTCTGTAAAGGGATTCCCGGTATATTTATACTCTCCATCCTCCAATAACTTATACTTCGGCGCAAAAAAATCCTTTCCTACAAGCATCTTTGTTTTTTGACCAAGCTTCTCAATGGTCTGCATCACCCCACTACTGTGGTCATAGTGTCCGTGGCTAATCAAAAAGTAATCGATATCACTTATGTCTTTCTTCAATTTTTCTGCATTTTCCAAAAAAGCACCGGTCTGACCACTGTCAAACAGAAGCTTTTTCCCTTGAAATTCAATATAAAAAGACAGACCATGCTCATATGCCAGCCTGCCCTCATCATCAGGTGTATTTTCTATTAATGTGGTAATTTGAAGTTCCATTTCTTTCTCGCTTTCGTTTAATTTCTGCTCTTGGTATATACAATTAGGATATACGGTTTCGAAACAGCTCATCTATGACACTTTCATATTCTGTGCATCTGTTTGCTTTCCGAATTTTTTTACCATATTTCTCAGCGTTTTCAAAGAATTGTATCATATACACCCATAATTCCTTCATACGGAATAAAATGTTTTTCTCACCGGACTGGATTTTTTGATAGCCGGCATACAATTCATCATGGAATTCCCGCAGCCTTATTTTCTCACCACAATTGTTTTTTGTGCCGATACTGTCACTGTTCTTTTTTAGTTCACAGCTTAGCGCCGGATTCTGAATCAAGCCTCTTCCCAGCATAACATGCTCCAGTGCGGGAAATGTCTGTGTCAGCTTTTCATACTCTACCGCAGTAAAAATATCCCCGTTATAGCACACCGGAAACCTACACCCTGAAAGAGCCTTTGCAAATGCATCCCAGTTCGGTCGATTTTTGTAAAAATCTTCCCTCACTCTGGCGTGGACAATCAGCTCCTTTAACGGATATTTATTATAAATCTCCAAAAGTCTGTCCCATTCTTCCGCCTGCTCCATTCCCAATCTGGTTTTTATAAAAATGTCAGTGGGTGTACTGCTGAAAATCTCTTCCAGAAATGCATCCAGCTTTTCCGGATGTTCCAGCATGCCAGCGCCTTTTCCCTTAGCAGTTACCGTCCCGGAGGGACAGCCAAGATTAATGTTGATTTCCCCATATCCCATTTCCCTGAGTGTTCCGGCTGCCTTCAAAAAATCCGCCGCACTGTTTGTCAGTACCTGCGGAATCACATCCAGCCCCTCATTATGCTCCGGCAAAATCTCATTTAATTCCTTGTGGCTGAATTCCTTTTCCTTGTGGAGAGAAAGGAAGGGCGTATAGTACTTGTCCAGCTTTCCGAAATATTTCGCATGGGCATTTCGATATATATAGGTTGTGATTCCCTCAAGGGGTGCCATCTCAAATCTCATTGTTTCCCTCTAAGTACTTCAAAAATCCTTCGCAGCCTGCTTCGATTTCCTTATAGGTCACATCAAAAGAGCCTGTATACCACGGGTCATCAATATCCCCCGGTGTATTTGTATAATCCAACAGCAAGCTGACTCTTCCGAGCAAATCCTCTCCAAACTCCCGGTGGATATTGCGCAGGTTAAAGCCTTCCATAGCAATCAGATAATCA
>JAZNIP010000253.1:0-4119 GCA_045577575.1 Lachnospiraceae bacterium
GTTTTTTCAGCCGTCTTTGCTGCCTTCTCCGCTTTCGGCTTTTCCGGCATGGAGTCCTCTATTTTTTTTGACTTTTTCACCGGCTTCGCCTCTTCCGGTTTTGCCTTTTTGGTTTTTATCTTTTTTGCTTTTGTATATTCAGCGACTTCCAGTTCATCCAAAAAGTCGAATTCGTTATCAAAATCCTTTTTCATAAACCCTTTTCCGTTTTCCTCCTTATCTCTTTATTTTCCAATCTCACTTCATTTATTTTTCACAATCCGTTTCGGACTTTCTTTTCTTTTGCATTATGTCAACTAACCGGTTCTTAACAATTCTGTAACATTATAGCACTGCGCCTGCAATACTTCAAGGAAAACCGTGGTTTTCCACCAATTCCCACCACTTTTCGACAAGTCTTCCCGTTTTTTGTCGTTCAAATTTTATTGCAAACCATTGACTTCCTTTTTGGGGAATGGCAAAATAAAATTCGCTAATCATTTAACGTTGGGAGAATCCTGTTATGATGTATATCCACTATTGCAAACACTGCGACCGAATTCATATGCTGAGTGGCCACAAATCGGACTGCCCCGCCTGTGATAAACAGCTTGTCGAGCTTCCGGTCAGCTTTCTGGAATATCAAAGCATGAACGAAGCAGCAAGACAGCTTCTCCGGGCACAGTGCCGTATGCAGGAAAACCGATCCGCCCTTCCTCATAAGTAAAAAATCATAATTCCAATCAAAATACAAATTGTTCCGGCAATCTTTTTTTTCGTCAATCGTTCGCCAAAAAAAATGCGGCTTAACAACAGTACAAGCACATAGCCCAATGATTCTATCACCGGACCGTTTTTATAATCCATTCCACGAAATGCCAATACCGTCAAAAACATGGATAAAAACAAAAGTCCATATCCCGCTATCACATACGGATTTAAATACTCACGCAAAAATGAGTCATACTTCTTCGTAGCACTTTTTTTCAGTAAAAGCTGTGACAACGAAGCAATCGTAACGGAAAAAACATAAAGACCGAAGCTCAAATTCATACCGCTTCCTCCTTTGTATCCAGATTGACCACAATCGTCCCGACAACCACCAGTACAATTCCAATAATATTCTGCATCGTAATTTCATCACCAAATATCAATATGGCCCAAAGCATAGACCAGACAAGCACCATCGCACGGTTCGCATAAGCAACCGAAAGCTCAAACCGCTTGATAATCTGCTGCCAGAGAATTGCGTAAACTCCGAGTATCATAATTTCAATTCCGTAAAACAAACAAAATTTTAAAGACAAAAGCTCCTGTGCCGCAGCAAATTTTGCCGCAATGCTCGAGCCGGTATATATCATAATCACTATCTGTAAAAGCAAAACGTCTTTTATCGTTATTTTCTTTTTCATTCATATCGTTCCTTTTCCATTTATGATATCTGTTTTATAATGACATGTACAGAGCACATAATCCATGTCATTATATCATAAATACAACATCGCCTTCAACAATACCGAAAATCAACCGAAAATCCTTCACACATTCTTAAATTGATAATAAGCGGTAATTGTAATATAATATAATCATTATTTTAATCAAAATCAACCTGGGAGGTTATGATACCATGTTTTCCATAAAAAGCCCCTCTGAATATGTCGGCGGGCTGTTCCGCCGTCTGACGAGTGCGCAAAAAACTGCTTTTTTAAGCTGCTTCCTTATCGGTTTTTTTTGCCACTTATTTATTTTTACCAATTCTATGTATAATAATGATGACATCCGCAATCTGTATGTTAATCAGGATCGCACTGACTTAGGCCGATGGTTTCTCACCTATACAGCCGGTATCTCTTCTTTTTTCAGTTTACCGGTTGTCAACGGGATTCTCTCTCTCCTTTTTCTTGGCTTAACCGGCATGGTGCTCGTTTCCATTTATGATATAGAAAAAAAAGGAAGCATTATCCTTATTTCGGGACTTCTGGTTACTTTTCCATCGGTAGCCTGCATTTTTTCCTATATGTTTACTGCCGATGCTTATTTTATCAGTTGCTTTCTTTGTGCGCTTTCCGTTTATTTCGTCACACGCTTTGACCGGAAAAACGGTTGGATATACGGTGCTATATGCCTCTGCTTCAGTGTAGGTATCTATCAGGCATACTTAACCTTCGTTCTTCTGCTTTTGCTGCTTTATTTCCTATTGGCACTTTTACAGCCACAGCAGTATACAGAAAAACAACTGTTTCAACTGATAATACGCTTTGTCTGTATGCTTGGCAGCGGAATGCTTGCCTATTATATCTTCCTTAACCTGATGCTTCGCGCAAAACAGACAAGCCTAAGCTCCTATCAGGGAATCAGCCAAAGCAGCTCTGTCGGTTTTTCCGAACTGAAAAATCGAATTTTACTCGCATATAAGGACTTTTTACACTTTTTCAGCCCCGGGCAGATTCTTGCATTCAACAAATGGATGATGGCAGCACTTATTATATGTATACTGCTTCTTATTCTCTGCTTTCTCATCCTCTATTTTAAGCAAAAGGTTTATCAAAGCCCTATTCGTAACCTGCTTCTGATTTTATGCATTGTGGTACTGCCGCTCTGCGCAAACACGATTTACCTGATTTCCACAGACGTAAATTATCACATGCTGATGAGACATTCCTGGTGTCTTTTCTTCATAGCCGTTATGATACTGTTTGAAAAGACTGCTCCATATTGCCACATCAACACGCAAAAGCTGTTGGAATGGGGTGCTTTTTCCGCCACCATCCTCATAGTGTGGAATTATATTCTGCTCACAAATATTGCATACTTTAACATGAATTTCCGTTACGAAAAAACCTATGCATTATGCATTAAAATAATGGATAGAATAGAACAATCGGAAGATTATGACAAGCATCGGAAAATGGCATTTATCGGCAATTACAGTAAAACCTATAAAATGGAAGCCACTGCCGATCTGCTGGAGCCCATGGTCGGCATGAAAGGCCCCCGTGTATTTGGATCCTCCAGCCGCTGTTATCTTCCGTTTTTCCAAAACTGTCTCGGAGAGGATATTGAGGTTGTTACTCCCGAGGAAGAAGCAGCACTGCAAGCCACTTCGGAATTTCAGGAAATGCCTTATTTCCCGGATTCCGGTTCCATCCGGGTTATCAATGATATTACCGTAATAAAGCTAAACGATTGATACTATCACATAGGAGTCTGACATGAAAGAAGAAAAAACAACTCAAATTAATACATTTCAAATTGATGAGCCTGAGCTGTTGGATATGGAGCAGGACATTCCCGCAAGCGAAAAATCCGAAAAATCTCCGGTCAAAAAAAGTGCCTCCGGCACTGCTACGGGAAAGAAAAAAAAGTCAACCAAAAAGAACACTTCCAAAGGCAAAAAACGTCGCAAAAAGAAAAAGAAGGCTGATAAAAAAGCGTTCTATATCCACCTTGCTTTTATTGCACTTATCTTAATTATTGCAGTTATCGGCATTGTAAAGCTCGTACGTTGGAATAAAGGCACGGAATCCGGCTATGACCCAAATGAGATTTCTACCGAATTTGATACCGAACCGGAGGATTATTTTGTACCTCTTGACTCTGCAACTGCAGCATTGCAAAAAGAGGATGATATAACCACCATCCTGCTCTTGGGGAACGGTGCTCTTGCAAAAACAAAGGGAGAAAAAGACAGTATTGGCATGGAATTGGAAGCTCTGACCGGCGGAAAGGTATATGATGCCAGTCTTGACCATACCTATCTCTCCGTAAAAAATACCGTCTATGACGAGGACTATCAGACCGATGTCTTCAGTTTGTATTGGATTGCCCAGTGTATTGCTTCCGGTGATTTCACTCTATTGGAGGACAATGCCCGTTCATGGGAAGGCGATGACACCGTTCGGGAAACCGTAGATATGTTGAAGAATTTAGATATGTCTGCAATTGACGTCATCACGATCATGTACGATTATCACGACTATGAGGACGAGCGTCTTCTTACCGGGCCATATGACGAGGCAATGGCCGCTTCCTGCTGCGGTTGTCTGCTCCAGTCCATCCGACTGCTTCAGCAGGCTCATCCGCATATCCGCATTATCGTATCTTCCCCGTATTTCTCTTATGTAGAGGACGATGACGATA
>JAZNIP010000254.1:0-6896 GCA_045577575.1 Lachnospiraceae bacterium
GATCCGACTTGGTAGATACCTCTAACATTCTCTTTATTTGCGGTGGGGCATTTGACGGCTTGGACAAAATCGTAGAAGAGCGGTTAAACCGTAAAATCATCGGCTTTAATGCCAAGATGGGAAGCAGGACAACAAAGGAAATCGGTGAGATTCTTGGAGAGGTAACACCGCAGGATTTAGTAAAGTTCGGTTTGATTCCCGAGTTTGTCGGCAGAGTTCCGATTAACGTATCTTTGGAAGGACTGGATGAAGACGCACTTGTGCGGATTTTGAAGGAGCCGAAAAATGCACTCGTAAAGCAGTATCAGAGATTGTTTGAGTTCGACGATGTAGAGCTGCTGTTTGAAGACGATGCCATCATAGAAATTGCGAAGAAGGCGTTGGAGAGAAAGACCGGAGCGAGAGGACTTCGCTCCATTATGGAAAAAGTATTGATGGATGTGATGTATGAGATTCCATCCGACGAGACAATAGAGCAGTGCGTGATTACAAAAGAGGTAATCGAAGGGATGAGCAAGCCGATGGTAATACGGAGTAAGTCCCGTGAAAGAGCGAAGTAATACCGAATGATGAAGGGGTTGTTGCAAAGGCTGTAATGTAAGAGAGCATTTTGCGACAGCCCCTTATGTCCATGCGGACAGACGGAGGAGGCAAATGAAAAAGAAAGTAAACAGGTATCAGATTCCGGCAGTGGCACTGCGCGGGATGACGATTTTACCCAGTATGATTATACATTTTGATTTAAGCAGGGAGAAGTCCATCCGTGCGGTGGAACAGGCAATGCAGGCAGACCAACAGTTGTTTGTCGTTACACAGAAGGATGTCAATACGGAAGAGCCCTCTGCAGAAGATGTGTATGAGATGGGAACGGTCGTAAGCATAAGGCAATTGACAAAGATGCCCGGAGGAATTGTCAGGGTACTGGTAGAAGGAAAACAGCGTGCACGACTTTGCAGCTTTGCAGAGGATGTGGCAGAATATATATTGGCAGAGGCAGAAGTGCTGCCGGAGGCGGAGGAACTGCCGGGGATTGAGACTGAGGCAGCCCTTCGGGAGGCTCGCATTATTTTTGAAAAATATGCAAGATGCTATCCAAAGGTTGGAAAAAATCTGTCTGCAAGAATACAGGAAATCGGAGATCTGGAAAAGCTGATTGATGAAATTACGGGAAATATTCCATTGGCCTATGCGAAAAAGCAGGAAATTTTAGGCGAGGCAGATTTACAGGAGCGTTTTGCGTTATTTGGACAGATTTTAGTGAATGAGACAGAGGTGGCAAGAGTACGCTCTGAGCTTACTGAGAAAATCCGGTCCCGTGTAGAGAAAAATCAGAGAGACTATTTGCTGAGGGAACAGCTTCATTTTATACGAGAGGAGCTCGGAGAGGAAAATACGGTATCGGATGCTGAGCAGTTTGCAAAAGAACTGGAAAAATGTAAAGCTCCGAAGGAGATTAAGGAAAAAATCAAAAAGGAAATTGTGCGGTTTGGCAATATTTCCGCCAGCAGCTCGGAAAGTGCAGTACAGAGGGGATACATTGAAACGCTGCTTGAGCTTCCGTGGAATAAGATGTCAAAGGACAATACCGATATTGACCGTGCGGAAGAGATTTTAGAGCAGGAGCATTATGGTCTGGATAAGGTCAAGGAGCGTATTTTGGAATTTTTGGCGGTACGCAGTCTGACAAAGCGGGGAGACAGTCCGATACTCTGTCTGGTAGGACCTCCGGGAACCGGAAAGACATCGATTGCCAGAAGTGTAGCGAAAGCATTAAATAAAGAATACATCCGTATTTGTCTGGGAGGTGTTCGTGATGAGGCAGAGATACGCGGACACAGACGTACCTATGTGGGAGCAATGCCCGGCAGAATTGCTGCGGGACTCAGACAGGCGGGTGTGAAAAATCCGTTGATGCTGTTAGATGAAATTGATAAAGTAGGGCATGACCAGAGAGGCGATACTGCATCGGCACTGCTTGAGGTATTGGACGGTGAGCAGAACAGCAAATTCCGTGACCACTATGTAGAGATTCCCATTGATTTGTCAGAGGTATTGTTTCTGGCGACGGCAAATTCCGTTTCCACTATTCCGAAGCCTTTGCTTGACCGTATGGAAATCATCGAGGTTACAAGCTATACCGCCAATGAAAAATTTCATATTGCAAAGGAACATTTGCTTGGCAAACAGTTGGAGAAGAACGGACTTGGCTATGAGCAGCTTGATATTACCGATAATGCACTCCGCAAAATGATTGAAAGCTATACAAGAGAAGCGGGAGTCCGTGATTTAGAGCGCAAAATCGGTCAGATTTGTCGAAAGGCAGCAAGAGAGATTTTACAGTCAAAAGCAGCCGGAAAAGGTAAAAAAATCGGGAATATGAAAGCAATCCGTATTACAAAGCAGAATCTGGAAAAATATCTGGGTAAGGAAAGATATGCACCGGATAAGCTCTGTGAAAAGGATGAGGTCGGGATTGTACGTGGTCTGGCATGGACGAGTGTGGGCGGTGATACGCTGGAAATCGAAGTTAACATTATGCCGGGCAAAGGTGAGATTAAGCTGACAGGACAGATGGGGGATGTTATGAAGGAGTCTGCCATCGCAGGCATCAGCTATATCCGTTCAGTAGCAAAGGATCACAAAATCAATTCGGACGCATTTAAGAAAAATGATTTTCATATTCATATTCCGGAGGGTGCCGTGCCAAAGGATGGTCCGAGTGCCGGTATTACGATGGCAACGGCTGTGTTCTCGGCCTTGACAGCGCGACCGGTACTGGCGACAGTAGCAATGACCGGTGAGATTACACTGCGTGGCCGTGTACTGCCGATTGGCGGATTAAAGGAAAAGATACTGGCAGCAAAGACAGTCGGTATCCGCAAGGTAATCGTTCCGGCAGAGAACAAAAAGGATGTAGAGGAAATTTCGAGAGAAATTAAATCAGGACTTGAGATTGTTTATGTAAAGCACATGGAGGAAGTGCTGGAACATGCACTGGTGAAAGGAAAAGAAGATGGTAATTAAAGAGGTCAGTCTGGAGACAGTGTGCGGTATAACGAGCACCTTTCCGGAAAATACATTGATAGAGGTGGCATTTGCGGGAAAGAGTAATGTAGGAAAATCATCGCTGATTAATGCGTTGATGAATCGTAAGTCTCTGGCGCGTACGAGCTCTCAGCCGGGTAAGACCCAGACCATTAATTTCTACAATATTAACAAAGAGCTGTATTTTGTGGATTTGCCGGGTTACGGTTATGCGAAGGTGTCGGAAGAGGTTAAAGCGAAATGGGGTAAAATGATTGAGCGGTATTTGCAGAAATCCAAAATGCTCCGGGCAGTATTTTTGTTAATCGATATCCGGCATACGCCATCGGCAAATGACAGGCTGATGTATGAGTGGATTTTGCATCAAAATTACAAACCGATTATTATTGCTACAAAATTGGATAAAATAAAGAGAAGTCAGCTACAAAAGCAGCTCAAAGAAATACGTCAGGGGCTTTCAGTTGAGCCGGATACAATTATAATTCCGTTTTCAGCACAGACAAAGCAGGGACGGGATGAAATTTATGCCCTGTTGGACGGATTTTTGGAGCAGGAAGCAGCATCGGAAGCGAAGTAGCTACAAGCTAAGGGATTTCATCAAAAGAGAGGAAATGCGTATGAAACAGCCTGTGAAACGATATACAAAGGTAGTGATAAATCTGTCATTGGCGGTGTTGGCACTATTGGTATGCCTGTTTATACTGCCTAAGCTGATTGTGTTTTTCCTGCCATTCGTCATCGGATGGATGATAGCAGCGATAGCAAATCCGCTTGTGCGCTTTTTTGAGGAAAAGCTGCGGATAAAACGTAAGGCGGGCTCAGCGGTTGCAATTATTATGGCAATTGCACTTGTTATTTTTGCAGGATATTTTCTCGTTACAAGACTGGTCAGTGCGGGAATCGGTTTTGTTGCTACACTTCCGCAGATATGGGAAACGCTGGAAAGTGATTTTCGGGAAATCGGTCAAAATCTCAATGTGGTGTATGACGGGCTTCCCACAGATGTAAAAAACAGCCTGGAAAGTATG
This sequence comes from Lachnospiraceae bacterium, assembly GCA_045577575.1. GTDB lineage: Bacteria > Bacillota > Clostridia > Lachnospirales > Lachnospiraceae > VSOB01. Next base: position 4,074 of record JAZNIP010000254.1, read on the forward strand.
GGACAAAAAATGGATGGTTATATCGGGAAACTGGTGGAGACTATCGGGACACCTACCATGAATGCGGTGGGGAATTTTGCCAAAAATATTCCGGGCATGTTGATCAATGTGATTATGTGCATTTTGTCCTCCTATTTCTTTGTGGCAGAAAAGGAAAGCATCGGACAAATTATACAGAAATATGTTCCCCGACCGATTCGGGATAAATGGAGTGTTGTTTGTGACAGCCTGAAAAGCGCAATCGGAGGTTATTTTAAAGCACAGATAAAAATAGAATTGTGGATCTATCTGCTTTTGTTTGTGGGATTTTTATTATTGAAAATTCCTTATGGTCCGCTTGTGGCATTTTTGATTGCTATTTTGGATTTTTTGCCGTTTTTCGGAACGGGAGCGGTTATGATACCGTGGGCGATTATCAAATTTTTAAGTGCAGATTATCAGATGGCAATCTGGTTACTTGTCATCTGGGGTGTGGGACAGCTGCTGCGCCAGATTATTCAGCCTAAAATTGTTGGGGATTCGATGGGAATTGCACCGCTGCCTACGTTGGTTTTATTGTTTATCGGCTATCGTATGGCCGGTGTGGTAGGAATGATTGTTGCAGTACCGATTGGTATTTTACTTATTAATATGAATCGGGCAGGTGTTTTTGATACCATAAAAACAAGTATACGAATTCTGATTATGGGATTGGACAGCTTCAGACGATTTGATGAAGAGGACAAAGAAATCCTGAGCAGGAAAGAAGAGGAGTAGAGTGCGTAATTTTAAACTCATGTTGCAATACGAAGGAACACGCTATCAGGGCTGGCAGAAACAGGAAAGCACTGACAATACCATACAGGGTAAGCTGGAATTGCTTCTTTCCAGAATGACGGGAGCAAAGACGGAAATACACGGCTCAGGCAGAACGGATGCAGGAGTGCATGCGCTTGGCCAGGTGGCAAATTTTCATGCGGACACAAAAATGTCCTGCAGGGAGATTATGGAATATATGAACCGTTATCTACCGGATGACATTGGTGTCATTTCAGTGGAAGAAGTGCCGGAGCGATTTCACAGTCGATTAAATGCTACGGGAAAAATCTATGTGTACCGCATATTGAACAGTGATATACCGCATATATTTGATAGGAGATATGTATACGAGTATCCGGAGCGGTTGGATATTGAGGCTATGAAAAGAGCAGCGTCTTTTTTGACGGGCAAACACGATTTCAAGGCCTTTACTTCAACCAAAAAAGGCAAGAAGTCTACAGTGCGTACGATAGAAAGCATTGCCATTGACCGGATAGAGGATGAAATTCGCCTGACCTATCAGGGTGATGGATTTTTATATCACATGGTCAGAATATTGACCGGAACGCTTCTTGAGGTAGGGGCGGGAGAGAAAAAGCCGGAGGACGTAAAAGGAATCCTGGAAAGTGGACTGCGGGAAAAAGCAGGGACACTGGTGCCTGCAAAGGGACTGACCCTTGCGGCAGTCCGATATCATGACAGGAGCTTTTATGAAGAGAACGGAAAATGGTAAGTGGAAGTGGATATTTTATTTATATCTGCTCATTATTATCCGCTTAATTGTATTAAAATATCCGTTTCATGAGCTGCGGAGTATTGCGGCAAATTGGAGCGGCGACGTTATATGGGAAGGTCTTGGCAGTGCCAATTTTGTTTTTTTTAAAACAATAAAAATGTACATTCGGTATTACAGCAGACTTAACAGCTTTGAGAATCTCTTTGGCAATATATTGGTTTTCATTCCTTACGGGGCGCTATATCCGTTGGCATTTCCGGGCAGAAAAAGAGGACTGCTTTTTTTGCCGGTTACCCTGTTGTTTATAATAGGAATTGAACTGTTTCAGCTGTTGAGTGCTTTTGGAAAATTCGATGTGGATGATATTCTTTTAAATTGCACAGGAGCTGTCATAGGAATGATTTTTATGATTGCGATTCCCAAAATAAAGTGATATTCTATTGATAGATGATAAAACGATAGGAGGAGCATACATGCAGATAAGCGCAATCGGGTATCCTACATTTATATACAATACCAATCGTGTCAGCAGTCGCAGTCTGGGCAAAATCAGTGCCATACCGAAGGATGCGTTGGCAACGAAAATCGGATATGCCGGCTCTTCCGAGACAACCAATCCGCTACGTCGCGGAGAGAGCAGAGATTTTGTAGGAATTCTTGCTTCCCAGATGGCGATGAGCCGGCAAAATGCGGCACGGATTATGAAGCAGCCCGAGACAGAGCAGAGTCTTGATGGGACTGCGGGTAATGAGATGGATACGATACAGGCTATGTCTGATATGGCAGATATGCTTGTATAGAGATAACAGAAGTGAAAAGTATTTGGGGGCATAATGGCAGTGGTAAGTTCGAGATTAACCGGAGTGCGAAAAAACGGCCGGAACGGTGATCAGATAGCAAATAGCGTAAGAGGTGCAGATTCCTCGGAGCTGACCAGTGTAAAGGTCAATAACGAAGTGGCGTTTTGCAGAGTCGGTAATTTAAAGCAAAAAGAGGAAGTGGAACGGCTCCTTCTGAAAAACAGAATTTCTTATTTTGTGAAGTGGCAGGAGCAGTCGTTGTTTCGCAGGATGTTTAATTCTGAGACAAAAGAAAAGATAATATTTATTATATGTATTCACAATACGGCAATCGAGCAGGCAAAGGAGCTTGTGGCAGATATGCCGGATGTGAAGTTGCTTGTATAACGGAAGTGATTGGGAAGGCCGCAGACAGAGATGTTTGCGGTTTTTTCTATACGTACCTCGCAGCTGATGGTAGTATGAACTCTACCTCCTCGCCGCGGCTTT
>JAZNIP010000255.1:0-4760 GCA_045577575.1 Lachnospiraceae bacterium
CCAAGCGGTCTTAGGAAGACAATGTCATAAATCAACTCCTTGGCTCACAGAACGACATGGCTACGATCCGACTTGCTACTCAGCCTGAGAGATAAAGGGAATACCGTGCTTGTAGTGGAGCATGACAAAGATATTATCCGAATTGCGGATGAGGTGATTGATGTGGGACCGCTTGCAGGTAAGGGCGGTGGACAGATTTTGTTTCAGGGTAGTTATGATGCCCTGCTTGTATCGGGGACGAAAACCGGAAATGCCATGAAGGAAACTGTTTCGGTAAAAGAGAATCCAAGAATTGCAACCGAGTATCTTCCGGTAAGAAATGCCACACTTCACAATTTAAAAAATGTATCGGTGGACATTCCATTAAATATTTTATCGGTGATTACCGGGGTGGCAGGCTCGGGAAAGAGCTCGCTGATTCGGGATGTTTTTGCAAAGGAGTATGAGGAGCGGGTTGTATTGGTAGACCAGTCTCCGGTAACGGCGACCGGACGCTCTACCCCTGCTACGTTTCTTGGTTTCTTTGATGAAATCAGAAAGCTGTTTGCAGAAGAAAGCGGACAGGATGCATCCCTGTTTACCTTTAACGGTGCGGGAGGCTGCCCTGTTTGCAAGGGAAGAGGTGTGATTATAACGGAGCTTGTCTTTATGGATCCTGTGACGACAGTCTGTGAAGAGTGCGAGGGGAAACGGTACAGTAAGGAGGCTTTAAGTCATACCTATCACGGCAAAAACATCATGGAAGTTTTGGAGATGTCGGTAGAGGATGCATACGAGTTTTTCAGAGATAATCGAAAAATCAGTAAGAGACTGAAGGCGATGATGGAAGTCGGTCTTCCGTATCTGGCATTGGGACAGCCGCTGTCTACCTTGTCCGGTGGAGAAAGACAGCGAGTGAAGCTGGCAAAGGAACTGGACAAAAAAGGAAACATTTATATTCTGGATGAGCCTACGACAGGTCTTCATGCATCGGATATCAAAAGTGTTATGGCATTGCTTGAAAAACTGGTAGAAAAAGGAAACACGGTACTTGTAATTGAGCATAATCAGGATGTAATGAAGCAGGCAGATTATATTATTGATATCGGGCCGGATGGCGGCTCGGGCGGAGGAGAGGTTGTTTTTTGCGGAACTCCGCAGCAAATGATAAATACGGCAGATACGATTACTGCCAGATATTTAAGAGTGTAGAAAGGGCAAATACAATGGGTTTATTTGATTTTTTAAAGAAAAAAGAGGAGGCAGATGCAACACTGCCAAAGAATGAGGCGGAAAAATGGGTGACATATGCCTATGCCATGTGGTCTGAGGCAGCAAATGGCGACTGGCATTACATTGCAGGTTCCACCTGTTTGAGCAAACAGGAGGGGGCTTCCATGCGAACGATGCTACGCAGAGACTGGGGAGTCAGCAATAAAGCACAGCTGCTTGATATGGTAAGCTACCTGACTTCTTTTTATAAGGAAGGAACAGAGTGTGAAGCGGAGGATATTGAGAACGGTGCGTGGGATTTGTGTCGTGCCTGCCAGATTCTCGGTATGGGTTATGTAGGCGGATGGATTTCCAGAAATGAGATGTTTGAGAATTCTTATGTGGTCGGACGCGTTATGCAGAAATATTATCACTCATGGATAGAACTGTATGACAGTTATTTAAAGGGCTACCGTGCATGGAGAGTAGAATGTGGCGGAGACGATGTACAGAAGATGATTTCTGATAGAGAGGAGCTGTGTGGTAAGCTGCTTAATCTTCCTGACGGACCGCGCAGTTTGGACTGGTATTTGCCGCTTTAACACTATGCGGCTTTTTTGTGCATATTTACGAAAACGATTTCATTGATAAAAATGGAATAAAAGCAGTAGGCAGGAGGACGGATTATGGAAAAATACAGAGTTATAAAAATCAGTGAGCATGAAGAGCTGCTGCAGTGTGCAGCAGACTGGTTTCATGCTAAATGGGGAATACCGAGGGAGGCTTATGCAGAGAGCATGGAACAGTGTCTGGAAGGAACTGCGGATGTGCCGCAGTGGTATCTTGTCATGGAACAGGACGCGATTGTAGGTGGTCTTGGTGTGATTGAAAATGATTTTCATGACAGAACGGATTTGACGCCAAATGTATGTGCCGTTTATGTGGAGGAGGCATATCGAAAGCAGGGAATTGCAGGAAAGATGTTAAATTATGTTTGTGAGGATTTCGCGAAAAAAGGAATGGATACCCTATATCTGCTGACAGACCATACCTCTTTTTATGAACGGTATGGATGGGAATTTTTATGCATGGCGCAGGGCGATGGCGAAGACGAGATGTCAAGAATGTATCAGCATAAATGCAGATTGTAATATGCAGGAAATGGAAAAAAGATGAAACGATTGTTGGCGATTTGTATGACAATGGTCTATATAGCCGTTTTGCTTAGCGGTTGCGGAAGCGTGGGAGAAAAAGGACTTTTTGATGAAGTAAGATATTCGGAGGATACTGCAAAAGAGGTATACCATAAGGTGAGCGGACAGTTGGAGGATTTTTTTCAAACAGAGTGTGCGTATATGGTCGATGCTTCTACGTTTACGACACAGTATAACTACTTTTGGACAGAAGAATATACGCTTGCATTTGCAGAGGATGAAGAACAGAAAATTTGCCTGTGGTATGAAGGAAAGTATTATGCCGAAAAAGATGGCAAGGTAACTTATACGGAGCTGCCCTGGGAGGAACTACATACGGAACAGATGCGGAAGCAGGCTCAGGAGCTGGCTATGGAGCTGTTGACACGAAGTTATGACAGTATAACCTTTAAAAAGATTCCGATGGCAGGAGAAAACAGGTATTTGCTGACTGTAGAATATCCGTTTTCCGCTATTCCGCCGGAAGTAAAAGAAGCATATCCGACACTCTGCATATGGGTTGATGAGCATGAGACAATACAAGGCTGTATTGTCAGATGGAGTGTGCCGCCGGAGGTAACGGAGGAAGGTCTCGGCAGAGGCGGAGGAAGTGTAAGTACTTCATTTTATCCGTATGAAGGCTCTACTGATAAGCTGGCTGAGCGAAAAATAGAGATTTTCCTTTGGGAAGTTGGACTGGAGGAAAATGAATTTTCAAAGCTGGCAGACATTGCCCAAAGGGATGATTCTTTACAGTTCCCTACATATGAAAAAGGAGTCAGATAACAGAATGAAAAAAGATGCTACAAATAAAGGATTTTGGGAGAGAGTTGCCAAACTATATACAAAGGTTATGTCGAAAAATTCAGGTGTGTACGATGCAGTCTGCAATCAGCTTGGACATTATGTAAGTAAAGATAAAAATGTGCTGGAGCTTGCATGCGGTACAGGACAGATTACCTTTCGCATGGCAGATATGGCAGGCTCGTGGACGGCGACTGACTATTCGGAAAATATGATAAGAGAAGCTAAGAAGAGAAAGGCAGAGGGAGCAGGTGCGTCGCAGACGGTATTTCAAGTGCAGGACGCTACAAAGCTGACCTATGAGGATGGATGCTTTGACATGGTGGTCATTGCAAATGCGTTGCACATCATGCCGGAGCCGGATTTGGCATTAAAGGAAATTTATCGTGTTTTAAAGCCGGACGGAATTTTGTTCGCACCGACCTTTGTATATGAGGAAGGGTATTCTAAGCTATGGATTTGGCTTATGGAAAAAATCGGTTTTAAAACTTATCACAAATGGAATAAGGCTGAGCTTGCAGCGTACATAAACGAACACGGTTTTTTTGTGGCAGAGAATATTGTGATAGAAGGGAAACCGCTTGTGGAATGCATTATCACGGCGGTGAAAAATGAAAAAACGGATAGCTGTGGAGGAAGCAGGACGTGAGTGTAGGAACTATAATAACGAGTGCAATATACGGAGCGGCAGCATTGCTTATGATGGGAATCGGAATTTCACAGCTTAGGAGCGATAAGCCGGTGGGATTTTATTCAGGTGAGAAGCCGCCGAGAGAAGAGGAGCTTACGGATGTAAGAGCATGGAATCAAAAGCATGGAATGATGTGGCTGGGATACGGAATTATCATGATTGCTTCCTTTCTCATCAGCTATATGATAGGAGATTCCGTATGGGCAACCGTACCGCTGCTTATCGGAAGCATTGTCCCGGTATTCTTTATGATTTGGTATCATCAGCATCTGAAAGAAAAGTACAGAAAAAAGGAAAACAAATGAGAAATACATTTGAAGCAAATGAGATATTCATTTGTGTATGTGAGTGAGGAGATAAGAGATGAGAATTTTACTTTTGTGTTTAAATGCATTTGAGACAATGGAAGCAAGTCCTTTTATTGATGTGTTCGGATGGGCGAGAAATGATTTTGACTGCAACATTGATGTGGTGACATGTGGGTACCGGGAAATGGTAAAAAGTACCTTTGGCATACCCATGAAGGTAGATACATTAATTGATGAGATAGATGTAAAAGAGTATGATGCATTGGCTATTCCGGGTGGATTTGAAGAATATGGATTCTATGAGGAGGCATATGCGTCCAAAACATTAAAATTAATCAGAGAGTTTCATGAAGCAGATAAATGGATTGCCACCGTTTGCACCGGGGCTTTTCCGGTAGCAAAAAGCGGTATTTTAGAAGGAAAAAGGGCGACAACTTATCACTTAAGAGGCGGATACAGAAGAGAAGAGTTAGAAAAAATGGGAGTTGTACTGGGCAGCAAGTGGCTGGAAATGGACGGAAGGATTATTACCTCCTCCTGTCCGAGAACAGCACCGGATGTCGCCTATGAATT
>JAZNIP010000256.1:0-6336 GCA_045577575.1 Lachnospiraceae bacterium
GCCCGGATGGCGAATTCGCAGCGGTTGCGTACGGTTTCAAAACATAAATCAGAATTGTTACAAATTCCGCATCTGTAGTCCGTATTGGAAGGAAAACAGAAGCACTTTTCTTTTTTATAAAACCTTTTAAATTATTATTTACAGCGGAATATTTCCATGTTTCTTTTTCGGTGTTTCTACCTTTTTGCCTTCCAAACCTCTAAGACCTTTTAAGATGCAAAGTCTTGTCTCTTCCGGCTTAATTACTTCGTTTACATAGCCTCTGGAAGCCGCCACATAAGGATTTAAGAAACGGTCTTCGTATTCCTTCTTACACTGTGCGCGCATTGCTTCCGGGTCTTCGGCATTTTTGATTTTTCTCTTGAATGCAATATTTACCGCACCGTCAGCACCCATAACCGCAATTTCTGCAATTGGCCAAGCGTATACAAGGTCAGCACCCATTTCTTTGGAATTCATGGCAATGTATGCACCACCATAAGCCTTTCTCATAATAACCGAAATCTTCGGAACGGTTGCCTCAGAATATGCATAGAGAACCTTTGCACCGTGGCGGATAATACCACTATGCTCCTGAGCAGTCCCCGGCAGGAATGCCGGCACGTCAACCAGTGTTACAAGCGGAATATTGAAGCAGTCACAGAAACGGATAAATCTTGCCACCTTATCGGAAGCATGATAATCAAGAGACCCCGCCATATTGTTTGCCTGATTTGCAATAAAGCCAACCGTCTTGCCTTCCATACGTCCCCAGCCTACCACTGCATTTGTGGCAAACTCCTTCTGCACTTCAAAAAAGCTGTCATTGTCTACGATACAGTCAATAACTTCTTTTACATCGTATGGTCTTCTGGAATTATCCGGAACGATATCACGAAGCTTTGCGCATTGGTCATCATTCTTCTCCAGATAATTTTTACCAAAATTACCAACCTTATTTAACATTTTATTCACTGCAAAAAGCAGAGACTGCTTTTCACGAACAGGCTTGATAACAGGAGGCTGCTGCTCGTTATTACTTGGCAGATAGGAAAGGAGCTTACGAACTCCCATCAAGCAGTCCCCCTCTGTGTCATAGGTAAAGTGAGATACGCCACTCTTGGTAGCATGAACATCTGCTCCACCCAGCTCTTCAACAGATACCTCTTCATTGATAACCGTCTTTACTACGTTCGGTCCGGTAATAAACATCTTGGAAACGTCTCTTACCATAAAAATATAGTCACAAATTGCCGGAGCATAGCATGCACCGCCGGAACACGGCCCTAAAATAACTGCAATCTGAGGAATCACACCGGATGCCTTTGTATGACGCAGAAACATTCCGCTATATCCACTGAGGGAAGAAATACCCTCTTCGATTCTGGCTCCGCCACTGTCATTGATACAGATAAGCGGTGCTTTCATCTGCATTGCCATATCCTGAATTCTACAGATTTTAAAAGAATGATACTCACCCAACGTACCACCAATGACCGTAAAATCTTCACTCACTACGAATACAAGTCTACCGCCCACTTCACCGTAGCCTGTTACGACACCGTCGCCCGGCACTCTCTTTTTATCCAAATCAAAATCATCGATGCGGGATTCTATCATGCCATCAATTTCTACAAATGTGCCTTTATCCAAAAGAATATCAATTCTTTCACGGGCTGTCAGTTTACCTGATTTATGCTGCTTATCAATCTTTGCCTGACCGCCGCCAAGCAATACCCGTTCTCTTCTTTGGTCTAAATCCTTAAGTGCTTCATCCCAATTCATAATTGCAGTCCTTTCCTTTTCTTCCTAAATCTCTCACTTTATTTATTATTTCGACATTTGTTTTGCATTTCAAATACTTTGAATATCAAATTATTCTAATTTATTATAGCACGGTTTCGAAAATGTGCAAGTGAAAAATAAGCTATGCATTTCAAAAAGAACAAAATGCCTTTCAATGCAGGAAAGTTCATCCCACATCAAAAGGCATTTTAAAACATGAAAGCCGTATTTATAACGTTACCCCTTGTTTGAAAATGGCAAGGTCATGATAACCTGCAATTTCCGATTTTACCTTCTCTCCGGAAGCAATTCGCAACACGAATTCAAACAACTCCTGTGCCATCTCTTCCTTCGTCTTATCCTCTACCATCTTTCCCGCATTAAAGTCTATCCAGTTAGATTTAAAGCCGGACAGCTTGGAATTGGATGCAATTTTTACCGTCGGCACAAGTGATGCAAACGGAGTACCTCGTCCCGTGGTAAATAAAACAATTTGTGCTCCCGACACAGCCAATGCCGTAGATGCCACCAAATCGTTGCCCGGTGCAGAAAGCAAATTCAGCCCCTTTGTCTTCACCTGCTCCGCATACTTCAAAACCCCAACAACGGGAGCCACACCGGATTTTTGGGTGCAGCCCAGAGATTTATCCTCCAATGTGGAGATTCCTCCCTTTTTATTACCCGGGGACGGATTTTCATAAATTGTCTGATTATGACTTTTAAAATACTGTTTAAAATCATTAATCAACAATACTGTTTTGTCAAATAGCTCTTTATTCTCACATCGGTTCATTAAAATAGTTTCTGCTCCGAACATTTCAGGAACCTCTGTCAAAATCGTCGTACCGCCCTTAGAAATCAATATATCGGAAAAGCCACCCACAATCGGATTGGCTGTTATGCCCGAGAGTCCGTCAGAGCCTCCGCACTTCATACCGATAACAAGCTCAGATGCATCACAAATTTCTCTCCTGCATGCTTCTGCCTGCTCATGCAGCTCACCAAGAAGCTCCAGTGCTTTTTCCACTTCGTCCTCAAAGTCCTGACACTGCATAAATTTCACACGGTTTTCATCGTATTCTCCGATATAATCCATCAGCACGGGAATGTTACAGTTTTCGCAGCCAAGCCCTAATACAAGAATGCCACCGGCATTGGGATGATGGATAATGTCAGCAAATACCTCACGTGTATTTTCCTGATCATCTCCCATCTGGGAACAACCGTAAGGATGCGTAAACGCCACAATATCCTCTACATGCTCCAGTTTAAACCGCTGCTTTGCCTGACACTCTATTTCCTTTGCTACAGAATTAACACAGCCTACCGTAGGAAGAATCCAAAGCTCATTTCTGACTCCGGTTCTTCCATCTTTTCGCTTGTAACCCTGAAAAGTTGCTGGTTCACTTTTAGCCATTTCAGCTACCACCGGCTGATATTCGTATTCCAGCATATCCCCCAGAGTTGTCTGCAAATTATGTACATGAATCCATTCCCCTTTGGAAATCGACTGCTTTGCATAACCAATCGCCGCTCCATACTTTATAACAGGCTCACCTTCTGCAATATCACAAAGCGCAAACTTGTGTCCCAGCAAAATGTCCTCCTGCAAAAGTATTTCACTGCCATCTACAAAAAGTTTGCTTCCCTTTTTGAGTGGCTTTAATGCGACCGCAACCGCATCTTCGTTATTAATTTTAATGAAATCCTGCATAATGCCCTCGCTTTCCGACTAATCGGCCGCAAGCACAGTATCATATGCTTTGTTCATTCCCTCATTCACGATACAGTCATACCACTTCTCAACTTCCGGAAGCATATCACTCAAATCCTCGCCCCAATATTCTGTCTTTGCAAGAATATCTGCTACGGATGCTTCCTTCATATATGCCATGATTTCTTCTCCGTCGTTTGCTGCATCCGTTCTATAGAATGCAATCAATGCCGCCAGAGAAAAGGTCAAGCCTGCCGGATAGTTTCCGTTCTGCTCTTTATACTCTAAAATAGTAGGAAGCACTCTTGCTTTAAATTTCGAAACAGAGTTTAATGCAATGGATAGCAGCAAATGTCTGATAAATGGATTGGAAAACCTCTCCAATACCGCTTCGCCAAATGCCCGATTATCCTCTGTGTCACCGATGACCGGAATAATTTCTTTAAAAATGCATCGCTTCAAAAGTGCTGACACCTTCTCATCCTTCAGACACTCTCCGACTGTCTCCAGTCCATATAAATGTGCTGCCAGAACCATTGATGTATGTGCACCGTTTAAGATTCTTACTTTGCGCTTTTTGTATGGATCCACATTATCTGTCCAGATTACATGAAATCCCGCTTTCCGGAGAGGAAGCTCGTCCTCATGATCCCCCTGAATAACCCACAAATGGAAAATCTCCGCGGTATCCATCATTTGGTCATTTTCACCGATTCTTTCGCAAAGCACCTTGTGCTCTTCTCTCGGAAATCCGGTTACGATACGGTCTACCAGCGTAGAACAGAAATCATTTTCTTTACGAATCCATTCCTTAAATTCCTCGCCCAGATTCCACAAATCAGCATACTGCAAACAGCATTTTTCCAGTTCTTCTCCATTATGATCTATCAGTTCACAGGAAAGAACAATGAATCCCTTTAATCCAAGCTTAAATCTTTTGTATAAAAGCTGTGTTAATTTCCCCGGAAAAGATTTGGCAGGTGCATCATCAAACTGATTGTCCGCCACAAACTCAATTCCGGCTTCTGTTGTATTGGATACAATAAAGCGAAAATCCGGATTCTCTGCCAGCTTCATATATGCTTCAAAATCCACATACGGATTAACACATCTGGAAACCACATCTATATGTGTATGTTCATCAACAACCTTACCGTCATCAATACCCCTTAAAAACAAATTGTATTCACAGTTCTGCTTTTCCAAAACCTCGCACATCCCTTTTTCAATGGGCTGCACAATTACAACAGAACCGTCAAACAAATCCTTATCTTTTAATTTCTGGAAAAAGTAGTCTACAAAGCCACGCAGAAATCCACCTTCTCCAAACTGAATTACCGTCTCTTTCATTTTGCTCTCCTCATCTCGTCAATATGCTTTTCTTTAATAGAACAGGTTTACAAGGAAGGTTGTAAACGGCTCAAACCATGTAAGCAGCATCAGATTAATCACAAGCAGAATATAGAACGGAACTGCTTCTTTGATAAATGCCGCAGTCTTACACTTCGTAATCGAGCAGGTTACAAACATCAGTGTACCCATAGGTGGAGACAAAGCACCAATCGCATTATTGAAGATATAAATCATTGCAAACTGAATTTCATTGATTCCGTAGGAGGCAGCAATCGGTGCCAAAAGCGGAACCAAAATAATCATGGATGCATTTCCTTCAATGAACATACCAACGATTAACAGGAAAATATTTACTACAATCAGAAATACATATTTGTTGTCAATCGTCTGAAGCATCCACTCCGTCAACATCTGCGGAACTCTTTCCTTAGTCAGAATCCAGGAAAAAACAGATGCCGCAGATACAATCAGCATGATGGATGCTGTAGTAGCAACTGTTTCCTTCAGCCCCTTTAGCAAATCCGAAAATTTCATGGAACGGAAAATAATACCGAGGAAAATTGCATATACAATCGCTACAGCACCCGCTTCCGACGCAGTAAAAATACCCACACGAATACCCCCGATAATGATAATCGGAAGCAGCAGTGGTAAAAATGCAGGCTTTAATACTTCCCACACCCTCTTTGCGGTAATCTTTTCATCGGAAATTTTACCGTATCCACGCTTTTTGGAAATGATTCCAACCAGAATCATCATCGTAACACAGAGAAGCCCTCCGACACCGAAACCGGAAATAAACAGCTTACCAATGGAAACATTTGCAATACATCCATATAAAATCATCGCGATTCCCGGAGGAATGAGCGGTGTAATCATTGAAGAAGCTGCTGTAACTACACTGGAGAATTCTTTGGAAAAACCTTTTTTCTCCATTTCAGGAACAAGCATCTTTGACTGCATCGCAGCATCTGCAATGTTAGAACCCGAAAGTCCACCCATGATAGTAGACAATAAAACATTTACCTGTGCCAGACCACCCGGCAGATGACTTGTTACCACTTCACAGAAATTCATAATTCTTTGAGTAACACCGGTATAATTCATGAGAATTCCGGCACATACAAAAAACGGAATCGCTATTAACGAAATTTTTTCCGTACCGATAATTGCCTGCTGAGCAAACACAACTGCATTAATATCCGGATTACCAACAAAATAAACCATTGCACCGCCAAGCACCGCGATATAAACCGGAACCTTCATAAACAGGAGAACCAGCATCACAATGGCTGCCACTAATAATATATCACTCACTTTCCGCTGCCTCCTTCGCCTCTGATTTTACGCCCTTCAAAATACTGAAGAAATAGCTGATAATCATATCTATATAAGATATCATTGCAATTCCGTAAATAACCGAATACGGAATTTTTAGCATACTTGTGGAACGTCCGCTCTTCAAAAACATCTGAATGAACCCGATGCTCTGTTTAAACAAATAC
>JAZNIP010000257.1:0-3962 GCA_045577575.1 Lachnospiraceae bacterium
TGGTAAAAACGGCGAAGCATATGTTGCAAAAACAATCGACGGATTCCGTGAAGGCGACCTTGTAGTAGCCGGTGAGGAATACAACCGTATTAAGAGCATCTTTGATAACAGCATTGTATTTGAGCAGGAATTCAAGGGTGAAGTAATTGATACAGCACTGATTCCTACAACCGTTGTATATCTGGTAGAAACAGATATGAGTATCCGTTATGCAGAAGAAGTAGAAAATTATGCAGGATTGAGCACCAACGTTGCAAATCCTAATTTCTTCGGATATCGTCTTGCAAACAGTGAACTGGTTAAAGTAACGGTTAGTGTAGTGGATGAAATCGGCAACCCGGTAGAAGCAATTCTGGGCGAAGGCAATACAAGCGGTATGTTCACATTAGACGGTGGTGCGGATGGTTCTATTAATAAAGTAAATGCAGGTACCTTTATCGGCGAAGACAACGGACCGGGCAAACGTACGGGTCTTGCATCCTTCGTAGAGAACAGCACTGTCAGCATGCTGGCAATTCCGGGTGTAACAATCCCTGAAGTAGTGGTGGCACTGGTTGGTCACTGCGAGAACTTAAAGAGCCGTTTTGCAGTTCTGGATATGCCGAAGGAAATGTACAAAACCAAGGATTTGTTACAGTATCGTGAAATGATCGATACGACTTATGCAGCTATGTATCATCCGTGGATTCAGGTATTTGACCGTTCTTCCAATCAGCCTGATTTCATTCCTCCGTCAGGAGCAGTCATGGGTGTTTACTCCAGAACGGATATGAACCGTGGTGTACATAAAGCACCTGCAAATGAAACCGTTTTCTGTACAGGACTGAATGTAAATTACAACAAGGATGAGCAGGATATTTTAAATCCGGCAGGTGTTAACCTGATTCGTGCTATTCCGGGACAGGGTATCCGTGTATGGGGTGCAAGAACAGCAAGCAGCAACTCCAACTTCAAATATGTCAACGTAAGACGTCTTTTCATCTATGTTGAGGAAAGCATCAAAGCAAATACCAACTGGGTTGTATTTGAGCCAAACGATGTGGCACTGTGGCAGAGAGTACAGATGACGATTTCCAGCTTCCTTGATACAATGTGGAGAAATGGCATGCTGGCAGGAGGCTCTGCTTCCGAAGCATATTTCGTAGAAATCGGACCTTCTACAATGAGCAGAGACGATATTATGAATGGACGTTTGATTTGTAATATCGGTATTGCACCTTCCCGCCCGGCAGAATTTGTAATCTTCCGTGTGACACAGCATACTGCAGAAGCAGCTAGTGGCGGAGAAGAATCATAAAAATTCAGAAGCAGGAAACATAAGATTAGCATAGAAAAGGAGTAAAGGATTATGGCAGCAAGTGCATATCAAACAGAAGGACAACTGTACTATCCCTTGACAAAAATGAACTTCCTTGTTCATGTAGATCAGGTAGAAGGAACAGCAGCTTTCAGCGAGGTAACAGGAATAGAGGCAACGGTAGATGTAATTGAGTTCCGTCAGGGTAATGCAAACAGTCTTGCACCGGTAAAGATTCCGGGACTTGTAAAACATGGAAACGTAACATTAAAGATGGGTTATACACTGGATAGTGCATTTAAGACATGGATTCAGGAATGTGTCAGCGAGACAAGAGGACAGATGCCTCGTTACAACGTTCAGATTGAAATGATCGATATCAACGGTGGTGCACCTCAGTCAGTAGCAACTGCAGTTACCGGTACGAGAGTATGGCAGCTTACCAACGCATGGGTAACAAAATATACAGCACCTGATTTAAATGCGCTGCAGAGTGAAGTGGCAATTGAAACAGTTGAAATTGCATATGAAGAATTAATTATTCCGAACTAAGGAATGAGTTCGTGAAAGAAAAGAGTCGTAAGTGATTCTTGGCGCCCCGGGCGGAAGCGTGAATGCATTTCGCTTCCGTTCCGCACGGAGCGCATTGATTTCATTTCATAAGAAAAAGATTGCTTTTTCGTATCGTATAGCAAGGTTTTTCCTATGCAATGAAATGACAAGAAAACAGGAGGAAACAGTATGGAAACAGTATATGAATTTACACTTCCAAAAGGATATGTGGATGGAAACGGAGAAGTGCATAGACGAGGAAAAATGCGCCTTGCAACAGCAGGAGATGAAATCAGCGCCACCAGAGACCCGCGTGTGCTTAGCAATCCATCCTATCTGACCATTGTGGTACTTGGTAAGGTAATTACGGAGCTGGAAGGTTTGACGATGGTAACTCCCAATGTAATTGAGAAGCTGTTTACAGCTGATCTGGCATTTTTACAGGATATGTATCAGAAGATCAATGATGTGGAGCCTCCGATGATGAAGGTGGTATGCCCGCACTGCGGAGAAGAGATCGAGACACCGGTAAATTTTACTATGGAGGGTTAAGGCTTTATCCGAAAGATGCAATGTATCAGGAAATGGCATTTTTGGCTTACTATTTTCACTGGGGAAATGAAGACGTGATGAAGCTTGACCACCGTAGCAGGAGACGATGGTGTCGGGAAATTTCCGAGATACATAAGAGCATTAATCCCTCGAAAAAAGGCAAAGAGAAGAGCATTTTAGATATGAAACCGACCAGATAGCGGAAGGAAGCAGTTAGAATGGCAGAGGATACCAATAACAATAATACGACAACAACAATCACACAATTAGCCAACGGTACAGAGATAGGAGGCAGATCGGACTGGGGAAATAAGCTTGTAGTGAATACAGGTACAAACCCGGTTATTAATTTTGCCTTTATGCTCCGTGTTGAGGGTATTTTTGATATGCCCTGCAAATCCATAAAAGGAATCCGCCGTGAAAATGAGTTTGACCATATTCAGGAAGGCGGCTTGAACGATTATGTGCATTTGAAGCGTAAGCCTATTACAAAGCCTTTTACCTTTCAGGTGGAAAGATATGTGGGAGTGAACTGGATAGATCCCATGCCTTTAGGCACAGAGCTGACGCTTCCCGTCATTCTTTTTGTGAATAAATACGGCTTCCCGGGATTAGATCCGGTGCGTACCTATGCTTTTACCGGCTGCACCGTCATTTCTAAGGATTATGGTGAATTAAATGCAGAGGCAAGCGGGCTTCTGGTAGAAACAGTAACCATCGCTTATCGTGAGATGGTGTGTATTGATATTCCGTCAGAAACATTGGAAGAGGATACATGGAAGTTTAAAGGAAAAGAGAAAGAAGGACAGGGACCACGAAACTATAATTCCAATCTTTACAATAAAGAGTGGGAAAGAGATTACAATTCCAAGGCAAAGATGGAGGCACGTGCCAAGCTGTCCAAGTTTGCAAAAACATCTTCTGAGATTACACCTAAGATGGCAAAGCATATTGAGAATGAAACGACAAAGGCCGCTATGGAGGCGAAGGCTGAGGAAAACAGATGGAAGCCGGAAAAAGATACTGACGGTGGTCTGAAAACCAAATATGGTAATACATACGAAAAATATGTAAAGGATTTTAATGCGGAGATTGATAAACAGATTGAAAATGCTGCGGACGAGAAAGAAAAAGAAACGTTGAAAGCTATGAAAAAGTCGGTAAACGGCGCTACATCTAAAAAATACGAGCATTCCGGCACCGCGAAGAAATACAGCTCAGCCAAGTACAATGCCAAAGAAGCGACAAAGACAGCCATGGAAGCAAAGGCAGAAAGTATGAGATGGACAGGAGCCTTGGGCAAAACCAATAAATATGGCAATACCTATGAGCGCTACGTCAGTGATCACAATGCAGCAATAGATAAAGAAATAGCAACGGCTACCACCCCGGAGGAAAAGGCGGCAGCAGAAGGAAAGAAAATAGCGGCAGGCAGCTCTGCATCCAGAAAATACGAGCACTCCGGCACTGCAAAGAAATACAGCTCAGCCAAGTACAATGCCAAAGAAGCGACAAAGACAGCCATGGAAGCAAAGGCAGAAAGTATGAGATGGACAGGAGC
>JAZNIP010000258.1:0-2130 GCA_045577575.1 Lachnospiraceae bacterium
CTAACATTTTTTATCGGCAAAAGACCTCTTATTATTAACCTCAAAATAACATTTTTCAGATATGTTTATTTTAATTTTGATTTATCATGAAAACTTGAAATTTCTTACAAATATTGTCGAAAAGCATAGATTTTCCAACTATACTGTAGTACAATATTCCTATATGGTGCTTATTTCTTATTAGGAGGACAATACATATGGATGAAAAGAGATTTCTCTACAAAGACGAAGACCAGAGACTGCTTCGTATGAACCGTTTTTACATTATTGTTACCACTTTGATGTGGGTAATGTTTCTGGTTTATTTAATCATGAAAATGGGCATGAAAACCCTGTCTCCTTACACAGCAATCGGTAACATCGTTTTCTGTCTTGTTTTTGCTGTCTTGAATCTGGTTCTGTTTCTCAAAAACAAGTCCACCAGAAAACTCAAAAAATTTGTAACCATCGAGGTTGGTGTTGAAGTACTTCTCTTAGGCGTACAGACAGATGCAACCTTTATATTCTACCCGTTCTTTGTAATCGCAGCTATGCAGATCGCTTATTTCGACAAAAAAGCCGCTACGAAGAATATGACTTGGTACATGATCGATTTTGCTCTTATCACCGTTATAAGAGGAGTCAAAGGCGTAGGAGAACAAGACATCAACAACTTCTGTACCGTACTTTGCTCCTTCCTGATGCTCTATGCATTCAGACAGCTCGCTTCTATCGTGGATCAGTACAATGAACATACGCTTGGATATGCCAATTATCAGACCGAGCAGCAAAAGGAAATCATGGAGCAGGTGCTCGATATTTCCCAGACTGTTCAGGTAGAATCTTCCAAGAGTACAGAACTTGTGGATGAACTCTTCTCCGCAACGGAAAAGGTTGTAGACAGCATGAGAGAAATCACTGCTGCTGCAAACACTACCGCTGAAAGTATTGAAGAACAAAATACTATGACTCAGGCGATCCAGGAAGCCATCAACGAAACCAAGGCTCGTTCTCAGAAGATGGTTGAAGTTGCTACAGATTCCAATGCAAGCATCCAGGAAAACCTTGTAGTTATGGAAGATTTGAAAGCACAGTCCGAGCAGATTGCTACCACCAACAATGCAGTAACAGAGTCCATGGCTCAGTTGCAGCACCAGACCAAAGAGATTTCCAATATCATTGATATCATCCTTAAGATTTCTTCTCAGACCAACCTGCTTGCTCTGAACGCTTCTATTGAATCTGCAAGAGCCGGTGAAGCAGGACGTGGTTTCGCAGTCGTTGCTGAAGAAATTCGTCAGCTCGCTGAACAGACTAAGACTTCCTCCGAGAAGATTTCTCTTATCGTTGCCGAACTGAATAAAAATACAGACGAAGTAGTTACTTCCGTTGCAAGCTCCGTGGAAGCTGCTGTTAGCCAGAACGAAAACATCCTTGCAGCTGCAGAATCCTTCGCTAAGCTGGACCGGAACATGGGCACACTTATTGCAGACATCAGCGCTATCGACGGTCAGATTTCCGAATTGGCTGAGTCCAACAACAACATCGTTGAGAACATTTCCCACCTCTCCGCAGCTACAGAAGAAGTTACTGCAAGTGCAGAGCAGGTTGCTGAGATGAGCGAAAGAAACTTCCGCCATGCCGAGGATGTAAAAGTTGCTATCGATACCATCAATCATGCAACAGATGGTTTGGAGCAGTACACAAACAAATAAAAACATTGCTTATTAAGCACATTTCAGAAGATGTCGGATTAATCCGGCATCTTCTTTTTTGCCTTGACTTTTAAGCAGAAATTGGATACTCTTACTATACGCGGGCGGCTAGGGTGAACCTTAGATGCCCTCTTTTATAAAATACGCATTGACGAGGAAACAACATGGAAAAAATAGCTAGTTTTACAATTGATCATATTAAGTTACAGCCTGGCGTATATGTATCCCGCAAAGACCATGTGGGAAGCGAAGTGATTACGACTTTTGACCTTCGCATGACCAGCCCTAACGAGGAGCCGGTCATGAACACAGCCGAGATACACACCATTGAACATTTGGCTGCAACCTTCCTTCGTAACCACGCAGAGTATGGCTCCAAGATTATTTACTTTGGTCCTATGGGCTGCCGCACAGGATTTTATCTGCTGCTGGCAGG
>JAZNIP010000259.1:0-2558 GCA_045577575.1 Lachnospiraceae bacterium
CCAATCTTCTTTGTTTCTTCCGAAGCGTAGTCTACCAAATATTCCTTCAAAGTCATAAGGGCATTGGGCTGACAGCAGTTTGCAATCTGTCCTGATTTAATGAGCTGCATAAAGCGATCTCCGGTGCGCCCCTCTCTGTAGCATGCCGTACAAAAGCTCGGCACATAACCAAGACGAATCAGCCAGTCTACCACCTCGCCCAGAGAACGTCTGTCACTAATATCAAACTGAGCCGAATTCTCCGCAATGTCCTCTTCCTCTGCATAGCCACCGACGCTTGTCCGCGATCCTCCGCTAATCTGAGAAATACCAAGCTTTAATACCCGTTCTCTGGAAGCCTGTGACTCCCTTGTAGAAATAATCATTCCGGTATAAGGTACGGCAATACGAATCAGTGCAACGATTTTTTCAAAAATATCATCCGAAACGGAATTTTCAAAATCGTCCTTATCAATGTCATCTGCCGGGCAGACACGCGGCACGCTGATGGTATGTGGCCCCACCCCTTTGTATGCCTCCAAGTGCTCTGCATGCATCAGAAGACCGATAAAATCATAGCGATACATCTCTAAACCGAACAGCACTCCAATACCTACATCATCAATGCCGCCCTCCATTGCTCTGTCCATTGCCTCCGTATGATATGCATAATCATGCTTTGGTCCGGTCGGATGAAGCTGCTCATAGTTTTTCTTGTGATAGGTTTCCTGAAATAAAATATAAGTACCGATTCCGGCATCCTTGAGTTTTTTATAATTTTCCACACTCGTTGCTGCTATGTTCACATTAACACGGCGAATGGCACCATTTTTATGCTTGATACCGTATATCGTTTTAATGCTTTCCAATACATACTCAATCGGATTATTCACCGGATCTTCTCCTGTTTCCAATGCCAGGCGCTTATGCCCCATGTCCTGCAGGGCTATAACCTCCCAGCGGATTTCCTCCTGAGTCAGTTTTCTTCTGCGAATATGTTTATTGTGATAATGATACGGACAATAAGTACAGCCGTTAACGCAATAATTCGACAGATAAAGAGGCGCAAACATAACAATGCGATTGCCGTACAGCTTCTGCTTTATTTCCATTGCCAGATTTTTCATAGCCTCATTTGCTTCCGGAATATCACATTCCAAAAGAACTGCCGCTTCTCTGTGTGTCAATCCCTTACAGTCTTTTGCTCTCTCCAACAGGGAAAAAATCAATTCTCTGTTAGATTTATTTTCTTTTGCATATGCAATCGTCGCCAAAATCTCCTCATCATTGATAAATTCCTCTGCCTTTGGTGACATCACATCATATCGGTATTTCATTTATAGAATCCTCTCTTCCCAATCCCCTCTGTCACAGACGATTTCATAACCAATGCCTTCCATACGTCCGGCAAGACAGCGAATACACTCTGCAGCCTCATCCCCTGTGCAAATTTTATTATCATAAAGTGAATATTTCTTTCGAACGGATAGCGGAGACAAATTAGGCATAACAACATTTGCTCCTGCCAGAATCCCCGCTTCTCTTCCCTGTGGATGAATGGTGCCAAGCGCCGTGGTTGCAGGAAGCAAAACGTTTTTCTCCATAATCCGAATCAGACTGAGCAAAAATAATGTCAGCTCATAATTTCCCTGCGGCTTTGCTCCAAAAGGTGTATCCTTATGCGGTAGAAACGGTCCGATTCCTACCATTTGCGGATGAAACCGACTGATAAACAGCATATCCTCCGCAAGCGTCTCCGGTGTCTGTCCCGGTGAACCTACCATAAACCCACAGCCTGTCTGATATCCGATTTCCTTTAGCTGATAGAGACAGTTCAATCGATGCTCCAGAGACATTTCCTGCGGATGAAGCATTCGGTAATGAGCCGTATCCGCAGTTTCATGCCGAAGCAGATATCTGTCAGCTCCCGCCTCAAAAAAACTACGATAAGAGCTTTCTTCCTTTTCTCCTATGGAAAGGGTTATCGCACAATCCGCAAACCGTTCTTTGATTTTTCGAATCAGCGAAATCATTTTATCATCCGTATAAAATGCATCCTCTCCACCCTGCAGTACAAAAGTACGGAACCCAAGCTCATATCCGTTTTCACAGCAGCATAATATTTCTGCCTCTGAAAGACGGTATCTTTCTGCCTTTTGATTACCGCATCGCAGTCCGCAATAATAACAGTTATTTTTGCAGTAGCTTGAAAACTCTATCAAGCCCCGAATGTATACACGGTTTCCAAAATACTGTTTTGATGTTTTCCGCGCAAGCTCTGCCGCATATGCCGCATCCTCTTTATCATAGCCGGATAATAAACGTACCCACTCTGCTCTGCTTAAATATTCACTTTCCCTTAACTTATCGATTTCTGCTTTCCGTTTCATAGCCAATTAAATCAGTTGTCTCATACGCTCCTGTAATTCTACTGTCAGACCTGAAATTACATCATTCTGTGCTGCAACCTCCTGCGCACTGGCTGCAATATTCATAATCTTTTCATTGAAGTTACTTACGGTTTCTACCACACGGTTGATATCCTCAATACATCTACCCACTGCCGGAAGAAGCTCATC
>JAZNIP010000260.1:0-6676 GCA_045577575.1 Lachnospiraceae bacterium
CTTTCTGGCTCTGCACAATCACAAGCACTCCATCCTTTATTTCATAGCGCGGTGCAAATCTTTCGCTGCAGCAATATTGTAATTCATATCCCGTACCTGCTATTACTTTCACTTCCATAACCTCTGCTTCAATACTCACAGACTCAAATGCCTCTAATGCTTCTTTTTTTTCTACAACATCTGCAGTTCTCCACATTGCAAGCGTATGATAGCCAAGTCCACAGATAATGCATAAAGCCGTCACGATACTGATGATCCATAAATACACATTTTTTTTCATATTTAAAATTCCCCTTATATTATCCCGTTAATTTATTCTGCGCCAAAAATCTCAATAAGCTTTGCTCCAATCGCTGCCACCGGCCAGATAATCCATGTCATATGCCAGTTGAAGGTCAAAAAACTCCAACAAAGATAAAGACATGTAATCGTCGGCCAGTATACAGACATCAGAGCTTCCAGCTTTTTTGAGCGATAATGCATCTGTCCTTTCTGCTCCGGTACAAACTGTGCCCCTACGGTCTCCTTCGCATTCAGCTTTAAAAGAGTATCGTAAGCATCCTTTCTTCCTCCCGATGCAATAAATAAAAAGACACCGATGGAAACAAATAAAAACATCAATCCCTCTCCATAGCCTTCCAGATAGGACACACTAACCAAATCATCGAACACAATTACAGGGATTACGCTGAATACACAAAGAACTACTCCTATTGTTACCATAAGTGCATTGGTCATGCGGAAGTTTTCCTTTTCGTTGTTCACATACTCTGCTGTCACAAAATCAATACTGCATGACTGATGCTTTAAAAACTTCCATTTCCCCATGCTCAAACCTGCAAATACAAACAGACCTACCGCTATCGCTGAAAGAGCGAACAAAATCAAAACACCGATTGCCTCCAAAGTTTCCACCTCATAACTGTCCATAATCATCCAACCACAAGGTGCCATAATACAGAGCAGTACCCCCAATGCAGTTTTATAGCCTGCACTGATTCTGTCACGGATATATTGCTTTGCTTCTTCCAAAGCAATTCTTCTGGCACTGATTGCATCCTCATTTACAACCGCATCAATTCCAAGCTCCTCAGACAGCTCGTCCAGATTTCCAAATTCCGAAATCACAATGGCAACTGCCTCATTTTCACTCTTTCCCTCGTCCTTTAACTCCTGATACTTATCCTCCATCATCTGTCCCAATTCATATTTTGCTTTCTGTACCTGTGGCAGATTCGGCAGATTCTGAAACATTGTTTCCAAATACGCTCTAATCGTCTCCATTTCCATACTCCTCCTGAATAAATCGTTCTACAACCTCTTTTGTCAGCTTCCATTCCTCACATTTTTCCCGATAATAGCTCTTCCCCAATTCTGTAATACGGTAATAGGTTCGTCTTTTTCCGTTGCTCATATCGTCATCGTAAAAGGATTCGATATAACCGTTTTTTTCCATTCGGGTAAATGCAGAATACAGCGTTGTTTCTTTAATGACATATTTTTCCTCCGATAACTCCTTTATCCGCTTGGAAAGCTCATAGCCATAGGATGGCTCACCCAAAAGCAGATACAGAATCATTGTGTCATTATAGCCTCGGATAACGTCACTGCTGATTGCAATCATCCTTATTCCCCTTTCTTACTCCATCTGACAATGATACGTCTGACGTTGCTATGTCAGGCGTACTACGTCTGTCGTAGTATAAAATAACACAGTATCTATTCGCTGTCAACATTTTTTATAAAAAAATAAGAAAGACTCAAAAAACAGCCCCTACTGCTTCTTAAGTCTCTCTTACCATGTAATCCCTCAATACCTGACCGGCATTTGACCATTACCCCTATATAATAATTATTTTTTATTGATATAATTAATCAGCCCCTCGGCTTCGATAATCTTTTGCATAAAAGGCGGAAACGCCTGCCCTTTAAATGAGGTACCTTTTGTCACATCTGTAATTACTCCGCTGTCAAAATCAATTTCCACTTCATCACCGGCTTCAATTGCCACTGCCGCTTCCGGGCACTCAATAATCGGGAGCCCGATATTGATAGCATTGCGATAAAATATTCTTGCAAAGGTTTCTGCGATAACACAGCTTACTCCGGCTGCTTTGATAGCAATCGGTGCATGCTCTCTGGAAGAACCACAGCCAAAGTTTTTATTTGCAACAATAATATCTCCTTTATTTACCTTTTTTACGAATTCTTTATCAATATCTTCCATACAATGGGTTGCAAGCTCTGCCGGGTCGGAAGAATTTAAGTATCTTGCCGGAATGATAACGTCTGTATCTACATTATCTCCATATTTGAATACACTGCCTTTTGCTTTCATATTATACTTCCTCCTTAATCCAATTCTTCCGGGCTTGAAATCTTGCCTGTAATTGCACTGGCTGCAGCAACTGCCGGACTTGCCAGATATACCTCAGAATCCACATGTCCCATACGCCCTACAAAGTTACGATTTGTTGTGGATACACAACGCTCTCCGGCTGCAAGAATACCCATATAGCCACCCAGACACGGACCACAGGTTGGGGTGCTCACAACAGCACCTGCTTCAATAAAAATTTTTAACAATCCCTCTTCCATTGCCTGCATATAAATTGCCTGAGTTGCCGGAAGAATAATGCAACGCATTCCCTTTGCCACATGTCTTCCCTTTAATACCTCTGCTGCAATGCGCATGTCGTCTAAACGACCATTTGTACAGGAACCGATAACAACCTGATCAATTACTACATCATCATTTGCTTTAATTTCATCAATTGTCTTTGTATTTTCCGGCAGATGTGGAAATGCCACGGTCGGACGAAGCGTACTTAAATCAATGGTATACTCCGCATCATACTCTGCATCCTCATCTGCTTCATAAATGGTATATGTCTTTTTGGAATGCTCTTTCATATAAGCGATAGCTTTTTCATCAACCGGGAAAATACCGTTTTTACCGCCGGCTTCAATTGCTATATTTGCAATGGTAAATCTGTCATCCATAGAAAGATTTGCAATACCGTCTCCTACAAACTCCATAGATTTATACAATGCCCCGTCTACACCTATCATACCGATAATATGTAAAATCACATCTTTTCCGCTTACCCATTTAGAAGGCTTTCCGGTCAGATTGAATTTAATCGCAGAAGGCACTTTAAACCACGCTTTTCCGGTTGCCATGCCGGCCGCCATATCGGTACTTCCGACACCTGTGGAAAATGCACCGAGTGCACCATAGGTACATGTATGGGAATCTGCACCAATAATGACATCACCTGCCACAGTCAAGCCTTTTTCCGGCAGTAGGGCATGCTCAATCCCCATTTCACCTACTTCAAAATAATTAGTAATCTCATTGCGATAAGCAAATTCGCGAACGCATTTGCAATGCTCTGCGGATTTGATGTCCTTGTTCGGCACAAAATGATCCGGAACAAGGGCGATTTTATCTTTATCGAATACACCATTGGTATTCATTTTTTCCATTTCTTTAATTGCAACCGGACTTGTAATATCGTTTCCGAGTACAAGGTCTAAATCAGCCTCAATCAACTGTCCGGCCACTACTTTATCAAGACCTGCATGGGCAGCCAGAATTTTCTGTGTCATTGTCATTCCCATGTCTGCTTCCTCCTTTATTTATACTGTTTTTTCTTTATCGTCTGCTATCAGCAGCACATTCGATGACTTCTTACGAACTGTTCCCATTATAGCACAACTCAATTTTCTTTTAAAATACATATAATTCATATTTACCATAACTTTCCGTTATGATAAAATTTATTATTATAACCTAACACAAGCAGAGGTGCCTTTTATGGAACGTAATTTAAATCTTTATCATATTTTTTATACAGTGGCAAAATGCGGCAATATTTCCACCGCTGCGGGACAGCTTTTTATTAGTCAGCCCGCTATCAGCAAATCCATTTCCAAATTGGAACAGAATCTGGATACCACTCTCTTTTTAAGAAGCTCACGAGGTGTAACTCTGACTCTGGAAGGCGAGCTTTTATTCAAGCAGGTCGATGCCGCATTCTCTGCCATACGACATGGCGAGGAACAGCTCAAAAAAGCCGGTGAGCTCGGCATCGGTCATCTATCCATCGGTGTCAGCACTACCCTTTGCCGCTATGTACTGCTCCCTTATCTGCAAGGCTTTGTTCATCAAAATCCGCACATTAAGATTTCCATATCCTGTCAATCCAGCTATCAGACGATTCGCGCTTTGGAAAACGGCGACATTGACATCGGACTGATTGGAGAACCTGTTCGGGCAGGAAAGCTAAGCTTTTATCCTTTAAAAGAAATTCAGGACATCTTTGTCACTACAAGAACCTATTTGGAAAATTTGAAAAAAAGAATGGATATTGCTCATTTCGGGAATCATGAATCAGTCTACTCTCAGGCAACCCTTATCCTACTGGATAAGGATAATCTGACAAGACAGTATGTAGATAAATATTTAAGCCGGAATACCGTAGAAAATGACCGTTTAATCGAGGTTTCCACAATGGATTTGCTTATTGAATTTGCCAAAACCGATTTGGGTGTCGCCTGTGTTATCTCAGATTTTGTCAAAAAGGAACTGGAAAGCGGCGCACTCATTCGCCTGAAATCTCCTATGAACATTCCGAGACGCAAAATCGGCTTTGCCTGTCACGAGGACACTGCTTCCAATGAAGCAATCGACCTCTTTTTAGAATTTATTCAAAAAAAATTATCAGAGGAGCTGTAAAAAACAACTCCTCTGTCTTAGTCTAATTTCTGGAAAATGACGCAATTGGGCTTGTCTACTTTCATTTCCTTTCCATTCATTACAAGCAGACCTTTTTCCGGATCTACCGTAAAAAACGTCATCGTATTTGACTCATGATTTAATGATACGATATGACGCATATCCGGGAAAAAATTAGCATCCTTTGGATAGTCACCGCTGATTGGCAGACACAGACGCTTATCAAGCAAACCGCTTGCATGATCCACCTTATAAACAACTACACTGTTATCTCCTGCATTGGAACTAATCACAAAATTGTCGTCAGATGAAAAATTAAGTGCACAGGCTGCCGAACCACCCGCATGATAATCATTCAAGGTGGAAACCGTCTGAATCTTTTCAAATTCAGGATTCCCGTTTTTGTCCTGATATTTGTATACATCAATGATATTTTTTAATTCATGTACAATATAAAGGAACTTTCCGTCCTTTGTAAATTTCACATGACGGGGAGCCGATTCGATATCACTTCGGATAACATCAATCAGCTTTACTTTACCGTTTGCTTCATTAAATTTATATACATTGACATGATCCATACCCAAATCTGCCGCAAGCAGATATTTGTTATCTCTTGTCATCTTCACACAGCTGATATGTGGCCGGAAATTACGCTCTGCAATGCTGCCGAGCCCTTTATGGAACACCTCATCGGTAATTTCTCCGATGCCGCCGTCTTCCTTTAATTTCAGAACAGTCATTTTACCGTCATGGTAACCTGCCACAAACAAATAGGCATCCTTATAATCGGTAGAGAGATAACAGCCTCTCATTCCATTGATGGATGCGTGATTGATTATCTCCAGCTCTCCGGTTTTATGGTCAATTTTGTAAGCCTCTACACCGGTATCCGTAATCGAATATAAAAACTTTTGATTGTGAGAAATGGTTACATAGGAGGAATTCGTAATCTGTACTTCATCCTTCTCTATAAATCTTCCATGTTCCATATCAACATCATAAATTTTAATGCCGTGGTCATCTCCTATAGTATAGGTAGAAACATATGCAACATATCTGTCATTCTTAGTCCGGGTCTTCTTTTCCATTTCTGCCTCCATGAACTTTCCGTCGATATAATATCTTCCGCTATTATATCATGTTCCCTCTGTAATCTCAATATCCGTCGCTTCCGAAATTTGTTGATAAATTTTTGTTTTTTCGTTGACAACAAATACAAAGCTAGTATAATTATTATCAGCGTTTGTTTAGTTTTATTAAACTTTATGTTTATTATCACTCTTATCGAGGTGTTTTATGAATATCGGAAACAAAATCAAGGAGCTGCGCATCCAAAAAGGACTGACACAGGAGGAGCTTGCCGACCGTGCAGAGCTTTCCAAAGGGTTTATTTCACAGCTGGAACGCGACCTCACCTCACCTTCCATCGCAACTCTGGTGGACATTCTGCAATGTCTCGGAACCGATTTGAAGGACTTTTTTAATGAAGAAACCGAAGAACAAATCGTCTTTCATAAAGAGGACTACTTTAAAAAGGAAGATGCCGATTTAAAAAACAGCATTGAATGGATTATTCCCAATGCACAAAAAAACATTATGGAGCCGATACGCCTGACGCTGGAACCGGAAGGCTCTACCTATCCGGACAATCCTCACGAGGGTGAAGAATTTGGTTATGTATTATCCGGCAGTATTACCCTGCATCTTGGCAAAAAATCCTATCCGGTAAAAAAGGGCGAATCATTCTATTTTACACCAAACACCACCCATTACATTAAATGTGGTAAAAAAAGCGGTGCTGTCGTTATATGGGTCAGCAGTCCGCCAAGTTTTTAATAACAGAGGAGGAAATCACCTTGAATAAGCTCATAGATTTACAGCATATCAGCAAATCTTACGATTCCAATATTGTACTTGATGACATGAATCTTT
>JAZNIP010000261.1:0-6434 GCA_045577575.1 Lachnospiraceae bacterium
GTATGGGAAGCGATGAGGACTGGGAAATTGCAACGCAGGGTCTGAAGGAAGCACTGGATGATTTGGGAATCAGCTATGTGATTAATGAAGGAGATGGTGCATTTTACGGACCTAAAATTGATTTTCACTTAAAGGATTCCATCGGCAGAACATGGCAGTGCGGTACGATTCAGCTTGATTTCCAGCTACCGGTTCGATTTGATGCAGAATATATGGGGGCTGACGGAGAAAAACATCGTCCGATTATGATTCATCGTGTTATTTTTGGCTCGATTGAACGTTTTATCGGTATTTTGACAGAGCATTTTGCGGGAAAATTCCCGGTATGGCTGTCACCCGTACAGGTTAAGGTGCTTTCCGTATCCGAGAAGAATGAGAGCTATGCAAAGTCTGTATATGAGCAGCTTCGTAGCAGGGGTATCCGCTGTGAACTGGATATCCGCAGTGAAAAACTGGGTTATAAAATCCGTGAGGCCAGACTTTCCAAAGTACCGTACATGCTCATTCTGGGTGAAAAGGAAGAGGCAGAAGGTACTGTGTCTGTACGCTGTCGTGATGCGCAGGAGGGCGGTCAGGAGCTCGGAAGCATGACGCTGAATGAATTTATTTCCGTCGCGCCATTTTCCGATACTGTGCTGGAGTAAGTCCGGTGCTTTGGCGAAGCAGCGTGGCGAGACGGCTTGAGGTAGAGTAGCCAACACTCGTGGCTATTTGTCCGATGGTCAAGTCGCTTTCTGCCAGCAGACATTCGGCGTGGCTGAGTCGGAGCTGCTGTATATAGCTTGTAACGGAGCAGCCGTATACACGTTTGAAGAGTACTTTAAATTTAGAAATACTCATACAGGAGAATTGGGCAAGCTGCTCTAAGCAGACATTACCTGCATAGTGATTGTTCAGGTAGGTGGCTGCGATTTCAAGCTGTTTTAAATCCTGTCGACTTACTTCTTTTTGGGTCGGCAGGGAATCCTGCTTTGTCATATGAGAGAGCAGCAGGGAAACAATTTCTTCGATCTTTCCCCGGTAGAACAGCTTGGCGGCAATGCCCTCTCCGCTGTAGCTTTCAATCTGTTTTAAAAGCTGTACTAAATCCGGAAATGCGGATTCCTGGTTCAGCTTTGCAAAGGCATCGTATGGATTTTGGTATTCCTCGGGATAGATTTCTTTTAAGTGCTGCTCGTAATATGCCGGAGCAATACCGATTCCGATGCTACGCACAGGAATATTCTTATGTACCAACATTTTATAGGGTTCTTTACCGCCGGCAATGCTCTGTATGCAGCCGGCGTTTATTCTTCGGTATGGAGTAAGCTGCTCACCGGAGATGGAGCTGTAATGAAACAGGCACAGATATCCGGTTACATCGCAGTGAATCAAAGTGTCCTTATGATAATAAAAATCATGTATTTTTATATCAAATAAGTCTTTTTCTCCATATACCCAGTACAGCCCTTCACCAAGTGAGGAAGACAATCGATAGCAGCGTCCCAAGCTTCCGTAAGGGTGCTTGTCACATGGTAAAAAACCATTCTGTTCCATTATCTGAGCGTTCCAATTTTCCATAACATTTTGCATAATATAATTCCTCATTCTCTTATTTCAAAAAATCCGGCATAAAAATGAAATGCTTAGCTTTTCTTTTGAAACGAAAAGCCAAAAGTAGGAGCAGGTAATTGCACCTTTTTTTGATTGATGCTATTTTAAATGCTGCGTTAGCAATGACTAACCAAATTGTAACAGTAACAAAGAAAAATATCAATGAGGAGGCTCGATATGAAAAAAGAAAATCCCTTAAGGATTTTAATGAGATGGGCAGGTCCGAATAAGGTTTATCTGCTACTTGCCGTAGCTTGTGCGTTTGTATGCGGACTATGTGCAGTAATTCCTTATCTGGGAGTTTACCGACTTATGAATGCCATTCTGGAGCAGTCCGCAGAGCGGGCATTTATTTTGCAAAATGCTCTCTTGATTACAGGGTTTACCGTACTGCGATTTTTGTTTTTTGCTCTTTCGGGAATGTTTTCTCATAAGGGAGCATACCGGTCACTGCTTCGTGCGCGGTGCATGGTCATAGAGCATATGGCTAAGGTTCCCTTAGGAGCATTAAATGAGCGAAGAACAGGAGATATTAAGGCGATACTGAACGAGGATATTGAAAAGCTGGAGCAGTTTCTGGCGCACAATATTCCTGATCTTGTGCATTATCTGGTAGGACCGGTTGCGATTTTTATTTATTTGCTGACCATCAATGTACCGCTGGCACTTGTGTCCGTGATTCCTCTGGGAATCAGCGTTGTAATCATGGGAATCGTGTTCATGCGGACGGCAGGAATTATGGAGCGTTATACGAAATCCATAGCAGGTATGAATTCGGTATTTATTGAATACATAAACGGAATGAAGCTGATTAAGGCATACAATATGGGAAGCCGCTCCTTTCAAAAGTTTTCCGATGCCATTGAGGAAGAAAATGATGTGGTAAATACGGTATCACGCAGAATGGGGCCACCTTTTGCAGCCTATGTCATTATCATTGAATGCGGTCTGCTGCTTGTTATTCCTATCGGAAGCATTATGTATCTAAATCATTCCATTATGGCAGGAGCATTTTTGCTGTTTACCTTTATCGGTTCAATTTATCTGACGGAGCTGAGACCGTTGCAGCAGCTCGGAAATGATTTCGCACAGGTTTTCCATGCAATTTCTGATACAAAGGAGATATTGGATATTCCTGTTTATGAGGGAGGCGATGCATTTCCGAAAAGCTGCGGGATTGAACTACAGAATGTTACCTTTCGTTATGGAAAGGAGGATAATACCGTCCTGAAAAATTGTAATTTAAAAATCGCACAGGAAGAAAAGATGGCGTTGCTTGGCTGCTCCGGAGCGGGGAAAAGCACGGTGGTTCAGCTAATTGCCCGTTCGTATGACGTAAATGAGGGCAGAGTACTGATAGGCGGCAGGGATGTCAGGGACATTTCCTATAATGCTTTGCTTGAAAATGTAGCGATAGTATTTCAGAAAACCTTTTTAACCGATGACAGTGTATATGAAAATATCTGTATGGGGAGAAAGGCAGATCTTTCGGAGGTACGCGAGGCGGCAAGGCAGGCTCAGATTGATGACTTTATTATGTCATTGCCGGACGGCTATAACACAAGAGTCGGCAGCTTCGGTTCCCGGTTTTCCGGTGGAGAAAAGCAGAGAATTGCCATTGCCAGAGCCATATTAAAGAATGCACCGATTTTGATTCTGGATGAGGCTACCAGTGCGGCTGACCCGGAGAATCAGGTGGAAATCGATAAAGCGATTGAAAATCTATGCAGGGGAAAAACTGTTTTGGTGGTGGCGCATCGTCTCGGTGCGGTCAAAATGTGCGATAAGGTAGCGGTATTGGAGAACGGAGCAGTGACCGATGTGGGAACTCATGAAGAGGTGCTTCGGACAAATGCTTATTATCAGGCAGTGTGGAGAGATTACCATGCGGCTCGTGCCATTGATTATAAGGAGGTGGAATCGCATGACGAATCCGATTTATGAAAAAAACAGAGATTTTAAAATCGGTTTTTGCCTGAACATACTGGAAGGAATGCTTTCGGGCAGCAATTTTATGCTGATTTATATGGTATTTCAGGCATTTTGGGCGGGTACATTGACTCAGAGTGTTGTGTTAAAGCTGACGGCAGCAGTGGGAGGAGTTCTCGTTTTGCGGCTTTTGCTTTACGGAACCGGATATGTACGCTTCGAAATCGGTGCGGCGGCGGTGAGTAAGGAAATTCGTCTGTTTCTCGGTGATAAGCTGAAAAAAATACCGTTGCCCTGCTTTACGCTCGGACAGACCGGCAGCTATTTAAATGTTATGACCTATGACGTAAACAGCTATGAGGTGACTCTCAGACACAAGATTGGTGACATAGCTAAATATATGGCACTTTCACTTATGCTCATATTGTTTGTGTCAACCATCTGGCTTCCGGCGGCTTTAATTTTACTGGCAGTGCTGCTGCTTACTTTTCCTACCATGAAGTTGGTGTCTTTGTTCGTAAAAAAATATGGAGAACAGAAAAACAGGGCACAGGCAGAAGCTGTAAGCGGTATGGTGGAATACGTTGGCGGAATTCAGACACTTCGGGCGTATGGCATGGCAGGAGAAAAAAATCAAAAGCTGGTGGAATGTATGGAGCATTACACGCAGGTGAGCTATTTGTATGAGCTTAAGCTTGTACCCATCGGGTTAATCCGCAATGTGTTAAGCTGGTGCGGCTTGCCGCTTATTATGTGGCTGGCATGTGAACCGTGGCTGTCCGGCGAGATATCGTCGCCTGCCTATTTTATGATATGCCTGATGGCAATTTATCTGGCAAAGCTGTCCTTTAATCTGGTGGCAGATTGTCTGAGTTATCAGAATGATTCCATTTCCAAGAGAAAGATACTTGAGCTTATGGAAATGCCGGAGGAAGCAGACGGCGGACTGTCTCTTACGACCGATGCTTATGATATTACCTTTAAAGACGTAAGCTTTTCGTATGTGACAGGTGAGCCGGTTTTAAAAAAGGTATCATTTTGTGCACCAAACCAGAAACTCACCGCTATCGTGGGAGATTCGGGAAGTGGCAAGTCTACGATAGTGAATCTGATTTCCAAGTATTATGAAGCAGATGAGGGGATGATATCCATCGGTGGCAGAGCGATTTGTCAGGTATCGGCAGAACACGTATTGGAGCAGATTTCCATGGTGGATCAGGATATATTTTTGTTTAACAATACTGTGCGGGAAAATATACGTTATGCCAGACCGGAGGCTACGGATGAAGAAATTGAAGCAGCCTGTCTGGCGGCAAATTGTGACAGCTTTATTCGAAAGCTGGAAAAGGGCTATGATACGCCTATCGGCGAAAATGGCAATTTGTTGTCGGGAGGGGAACGGCAGAGGCTGTCCATTGCCAGAGCTATTTTGAAAAACAGTCCGATTTTACTGCTGGATGAAGCGACCGCTTCACTTGATATTGCAAACGAATTGGCTGTAAAACAGGCAATTGCAAACCTATTAAAAGAAAAAAAGACAGTGGTCATGATAGCACATACCCTGTCGATGGTAAGAAATGCAAATCAGATTTTGGTGGTGTCAGGTGGAGAAATAGTAGAACGCGGCACTCATACTGAATTGTTGGCAAAGGGAGGTAAATATGCTGCCATGTGGAATGCCGAACAAAAGCTTTCGGCGTAAGGAGAAGAATTTAGTCAGATAGAGTAATAGTGACCGAATGTTTGTTTGCACATTTCCGTCATATTGTGTTATACTGATACCGGATTATGTATCAGGAGAAATATGCGATGGATTTGTTTGAATATATGCGGAGTAACAATATGGAAAAGGAGTCGCCTCTGGCGGCAAGACTGCGTCCCACGACCTTGGAAGAGGTGGTGGGACAGCAGCATATTATCGGAAAGGATAAGCTGCTTTATCGTGCCATTAAGGCAGACAAAATCAGCTCGGTTATTTTTTACGGTCCACCCGGAACGGGGAAAACCACGCTGGCAAAGGTAATTGCGGGTACGACCAGTGCGGAGTTTACCCAGATTAATGCTACTGTAGCCGGTAAAAAGGACATGGAAGAGGTCATTGCTAAGGCAAAGGACACCATGGGGATGTACGGTAAAAAGACGATTTTGTTTATTGATGAGATCCATCGCTTTAATAAAGGGCAGCAGGATTATCTGCTTCCGTTCGTAGAGGACGGTACGGTTGTACTCATCGGTGCTACCACGGAGAACCCTTATTTTGAAGTAAACGGAGCTTTGCTTTCACGCTCTGTTATTTTTGAATTAAAGCCACTTCAAAAGGAGGATATTAAAGAGCTTTTGCAGCGTGCGGTCTATGATAAGGAAAAGGGAATGGGTGTCTATGATGCGGAGATTGATGAGGAGGCATTGGAGTTTTTGGCTGATGCAGCCGGCGGAGATGCCCGCCATGCTTTAAATGCTATTGAGCTTGGCATTATGACTACCGAGCGAGGAGCAGACGGTAAGATACATATCGATTTGGCGACCGCTTCCGAGTGCATTCAGAAGCGTGTCATTAAGTATGATAAAACAGGAGACAACCATTACGATACCATTTCTGCCTTTATTAAGAGTATGCGTGGCTCGGATCCGGATGCGGCGGTTTATTATCTGGCAAAGATGCTTTATGCAGGTGAGAGCGTGACCTTTATCGCCAGAAGAATGATGATATGTGCTTCCGAGGATGTGGGAAATGCTGACCCGAATGCACTGAATGTAGCAGTCAGTGCGGCATTGGCTGTTGAACGGGTTGGTATGCCGGAGGCACAGATTATATTGGCCCAGGCGGTTGCCTATATTGCGACTGCGCCTAAGAGTAATGCTGCTGTATGTGCGATAGGAGATGCAAAAGTCGGATCGAAGCCATGTCGTTC
>JAZNIP010000262.1:0-2971 GCA_045577575.1 Lachnospiraceae bacterium
GCCCGATACCAACCAGTACTGCAATTAAGGACGGCGGTATTTTCTGCATCACCTTCGGACCAAGCGGCCACAAAACAAGAATCAGCATACTTATCATACCGACAAGAAATGCCTGTAAATTAAAGGTATCAATAAACGTAAATACAGCCTCCAGCTTCTCCATCGTTTCAATTAACGGCTCCTGTGTTACAACCGTCAAGCCCAGAAAATCTTTAATCTGTCCTACAAAAATAGTTACGGCAATACCCGTGGTAAAGCCTGTAGTAATCGTATACGGAATATACTTAATCAGGTTTCCGAGACGCAAAAGTCCCATTAACACCAAAATTACGCCTGCCATAAAGGTAGCAAGAATCAGCCCTTCCAATCCGTTTTCTGCCACAATTCCTGCAACAATGGTCGCAAAAGCTGCCGTAGGTCCTGCTATCTGTACACGGCTTCCGCCAAGAAACGAAATAACAAAGCCTGCTGTAATCGCCGTATAAAGACCCTTTTCCGGTGTCACACCGGAAGCCAGTGCCAATGCGATAGAAAGCGGCAGTGCAATAATTGCCACAATAATTCCGGCAACTACGTCTTTGACGAACTGCTCCTTAGAATATGTTTTCATGACTGAAAACAACTTCGGTTTCAATTTTTCCATAATAGTTTTCCTCACTCATTTGTATCTATATTTACTGAAGCAATTTATTGCTCCAGCATTTTACCCATATAGTAAAAGCCCTTGCACTCCTCCAAATGCACGTTAACAAACGTACCAATCAAATCCTTACTACCCGGAAAATGCACCAGCATATTTCCTGACATTCTACCGGTCATCAGTCGCTCATCATGCTCATTTACCTCTTCAACAAGCACCTCTACCGTCTGTCCCTCAAATCGTCTTGCCTGCATTCGCGCTGTTTCCTGCACGACGGAAAGGAGCTTATCAAAGCCCTCTTTTACAACGTCCTCCGGCACCTGATTTTCCATAGCTGCTGCAGGTGTTCCGGTACGTTTGGAATAAATAAAAGTAAACGCATTATCATACTGCACTTTTTTTACTACATCAATCGTCTCTTCCACATCTGCAGGTGTTTCTCCCGGAAAGCCTACAATAATATCGGTAGTAATACAAATGTCCGGTATCTCTCTGCGAATTTTTTCCGCAAGTGCCAGATACTGCTCTTTCGTATAACGACGGTTCATTTCTTTTAGGATTCTGGTAGAGCCGGATTGAAGTGGCAGATGCAGATGTCTGCAAATCTTCTTTGACTCCTTCATAACCTGAATCAGGTCATCTGACAAGTCCTTCGGATGAGAGGTCATAAAACGAATTCGTCTGATACCGTCGATTTTCTCAATTTCACGAAGAAGCTGTGCAAAGGAAATCGGATTTTCCAGATTTTTTCCATAAGAATTTACATTCTGACCAAGTAGCATGATCTCTACTACACCATCTGCCGCGAGCTGCTCAATCTCACGAATAATATCCTTTGGCTCTCTGCTACGCTCCCTCCCCCTTACATAAGGCACAATACAATAGCTGCAGAAATTGTTGCAGCCAAACATAATATTGGTTCCGGATTTAAACTTATATTTTCGTTCAATCGGCAAATCCTCGATAATCTTATCGGTATCCTCCCATATGTCAATTACCATTCTATCCGACACATGAGTGGTATACAAAAGCTCCGCAAACTTAAAAATATTATGCGTACCAAAAATCAAATCCACAAAGGAATAGCTCTTTTTGATTTTTTCAATAACAGAGTTCTCCTGCATCATGCAGCCACAAAGAGCGATTTTCATATATGGATTTCTGCGTTTGTATCCATGCAGCACTCCAAGCCTGCCATATACACGTTGATTTGCATTGTCACGAACGGTACAGGTGTTATAAATAACAAAGTCGGCATTCTCATCCTCAATACATTGATAGCCCACTTCTCTTAAAATGCCAAGGAGCTTTTCGGAATCTCTGGCATTCATCTGACAACCAAAGGTGGTGACTGATGCGGTCAATGGTCGTCCAAGCTCTTGTTTCTTTTTCTCTACGACCTCTTTCGTCTTTTCGATATAATAATACTGTCTTTCCAATTCATCCATTTTATTACTCCTTTTAACGGATTTGTCCGTTGCCTTCGATGACATATTTATATGCAGTCAGTTCCTTTAAGCCCATCGGTCCTCTTGCATGAAGCTTTTGCGTACTGATTCCGATTTCTCCTCCAAAGCCGAATTCAAAGCCGTCGGTAAAACGAGTGGATGCATTTACATATACACAGGCAGAATCTATTTCCTGTGAAAATTTTCTTGCATTCTCATCATTTGCGGTAATAATTGCTTCGGAATGATGAGTACTGTAACGATTAATATGGGAAATTGCTTCCTCCACGCTGCCGACCGTAACCGCTGACAAAATATAATCCAGATACTCCGTACCGTAATCGGCTTCCGTAGCAGGCATTGCATTCGGTAAAATACCGCATACTGTCTCATCACCGCGGATTTCCACCTCATGAACCTGTGCCAGTTTTTCCTGTAATACCGGCAAAAATTTCTCTGCAATGTTTTTGTGAAGCACAAGGGATTCACAGGCATTGCATACTCCAATACGCTGTGTTTTTGCATTCACCGCAATTTCCGCAGCCATGTTAATATCTGCTGTTTCATCTACAAAAATATGACAGTTTCCTGTCCCGGTCTCAATAATCGGAATCGTACTATTTTCTACGGCAGCACGAATCAGTCCTGCACTTCCTCTCGGAATCAGAACATCAATGTATTCATTACAACGCATGAATGCGGCGGTTGTTTCTCTGTCGGTTGCCTCAATCAACTGAATAGCATCCTCGGACACATTACAGGAAGCAAGTGCCCTGCGGATAGAAGCGGCAATTGCCATATTGGAATGAATCGCATCGCTTCCGCCCTTTAATATCACTGCATTTCCTGCTTTAAAGCATAGTGCAAACGCATCTGCCGTTAC
>JAZNIP010000263.1:0-14486 GCA_045577575.1 Lachnospiraceae bacterium
TGAGATTTTTGGCGCAGAATAAATTAACGGGATAATATAAGGGGAATTTTAAATATGAAAAAAAATGTGTATTTATGGATTATCGGTATTGTGACGGCTTTATGCATTATTTGTGGGCTTGGCTATCATACGCTTGCAATGTGGAGAGGTGCAGACGTTGTAGAAAAAAAAGTTGCATTAGAGGCATTTGACTCTGTGAGTATTGAAGCAGAGGCTATGGAAGTGAATGTGATAGCAGGTACGGGCTATGAATTACAATATTGCTGCAGCGAAAGATATGCACCGAACTATGAAATAAAGGATGGAGTGCTTGTGATTGAGCAGAGCCAGAAAGGGCAGGGTTGGAAGCCCTGGAATGAAGCTGTGGACAGAAGGGAAATGACGCTTACGGTTCCGGCAGATGCTGCATTAAATGAATTGACAATCGTTTCGGATGTGGGA
Organism: Lachnospiraceae bacterium; assembly: GCA_045577575.1. GTDB lineage: Bacteria > Bacillota > Clostridia > Lachnospirales > Lachnospiraceae > VSOB01. Next base: position 442 of record JAZNIP010000263.1, read on the forward strand.
GAGATAGAAATTGACGGCATTTCTTTTGACAAAGGAGAAATTGAGTCAGATGTAGGAGAAATATGGTTGGGAAGCTGTGAGTTTCGTTATTTGGAGATTGAGTCGGATGTAGGAGAGGTGGAAGCTGTACTTACGGGAGCAGAATCTGATTATACATTGAATCTTATTTCCGATATTGGAGAAATTGAGATAAATGAATCAGAGTTTGGAAATCATTATTCTGTACGGGGAAATACTGAAAAAGAAATTTCGATTACTACAGATATTGGAGAGATTGGACTGAGCTTTGAGAAATAAGATAGAAAATTGTTTTTCTTATAAAACAGTCTTGAAACATATGTTCGGTTATGGTACAATCACCATATGAAAAAAAGTGATATGATTTTAGCGGCAGTCGTGCTTGCATTTGCAGGCGGACTGCTTTTGCTACAAAATTGGAAACAGGATACCAAAGAAGGAGTGGTAACTGTTTATCAGGAAAAAGAAAAACTGGCATCTTATCCGTTGACAAAAGATGAGGAGATTAATCTATATAGTACAGACGGAGGTGTAAACCGGTTGATTATCCGGTCGGGACAGGCTTGGATAGAGTCCGCGGACTGCCCCGACGGTCTTTGTGTAAAGCAGGGACGGATTGAGCGGGAGGGACAGTCTGTTATTTGCCTGCCTCATAAACTGGTCATTACAATTGAAGGCGGCGAAGCTGCCAAAGTGGATGCAGTAGCAAGGTGATTGATATGGACAGACGGACGAAAAGGACGGCATGGCTTGGGATGTTTCTTGCATTTGCGCTCATACTCAGTTATGTGGAAGCATTACTTCCGTTTTCCTTTGGGATTCCCGGAATAAAGCTGGGGCTTGCCAATCTGGCAGTGCTTCTTGTGTTATATCGGTTGGGCATAAAGGAGGCATTCCTGACAGATATACTTCGGATTATTCTGAACGGTTTTTTGTTTGGTAATCTTTACAGTATTATATATAGTATGGCTGGTGGTATATTGAGCTTTTTTGTTATGGTAATGTTAAAGAAGACAAAGAGGTTCAGCGTAATTGGTGTCAGTATGGCAGGCGGTGTTTTTCATAACATCGGGCAGCTTTTTGTAGCAGCATTCGTTGTAGAGACAATCGGTATTTTTTATTATATTCCGCCGCTTTTGACAGCAGGTATTGTAACAGGACTTTTGATTGGGCTTTTATCGCAGCAAATTTTAGACAGAGCATTACATAACGACGAAAGGTAAAGAACCATGATTGCATATGTAAAAGGAACATTGGAAGAAATATCGGAAGGAAATGCAGTTGTTGAGGTCGGTGGCATCGGGTATAATGTCAGGATATCTTCCGGCACGATGAACCGGCTTCCGGGTCTTCATCAGGAAATCAAATTATATACTTATACATATGTAAGAGAAGATACCTTTTCCCTGTATGGTTTTTTATCTAAGGATGATTTGCAGATATTTAAGCTGCTGATTACGGTAAACGGAGTAGGACCGAAGGGAGCACTTGGAATATTATCCGTAATGAGTGCACAGGATTTGCGGTTTGCCATTTTAGCGGCAGATGGCAAAATGATAGCAAAGGCTCCGGGTATCGGCAAAAAAACGGCAGAGCGTGTCATCCTTGATTTGCGGGACAAGGTGTCTCTGGAGGAAGCAATGGAGAGCGGCATGCAGACAGAGGTGCAGCAGCTGTCAGGAGCTGAGCAGTCAGCAAGAAATGAGGCGATTGAGGCATTGGTAGCACTGGGCTACAGTTCATCGGATGCGTTAAGGGCGGTAAAACAGGTGTCAGGTGTTGCAGAGGATGATACAGAGGCGATTTTGAAAGCTGCCTTAAAGAATATGTTCTAACTATATTGTATAACGGAGATGTTATGGAGCGAAGAGTAATCGAAACGAATCTGATGGAAGAGGATGTTAAGCTGGAGGGAAGCCTGCGTCCTCAATGCTTAAAGGATTATATCGGACAGGAAAAGGCAAAGGAAAGTCTGAAAATTTATATTGAAGCAGCGAAACAGAGACAGGATGCGTTGGATCATGTGCTGTTTTACGGACCTCCCGGGCTTGGTAAGACGACATTGGCGGGAATTATTGCAAATGAGATGGGGGTTCATTTAAAAGTAACGAGTGGCCCTGCCATTGAAAAGCCGGGAGAGATGGCAGCAATTTTAAATAACCTTCAGGAGGGTGACCTGCTGTTTGTGGATGAAATACATCGTCTGAACAGACAGGTGGAGGAGGTTCTATATCCTGCTATGGAAGACTATGCCATTGATATTATGATAGGAAAGGGCGCGTCAGCCCGCTCTATTCGACTAGATTTGCCTAAATTTACGTTAGTAGGAGCGACCACAAGAGCAGGACTTTTGACAGCACCGCTAAGAGACCGGTTCGGAGTACTTCACAGACTTGAGTTTTACAGCGTGGATGAACTGTGTCAGATCATTCAGCATTCGGCAAGGGTTTTAAATGTAGAAATCGATAAAAAGGGTGCAATTGAGTTGGCAAGAAGGAGCAGAGGAACGCCGCGTATTGCAAATCGCATCTTAAAGCGTGTGCGTGATTTTGCCCAGGTACGTTATGACGGAGTGATAACAGAGGAGGTTGCGGAAATTGCCTTGAATCTGCTGGACGTGGATAAACTGGGCTTAGATTATTTGGATAGAAAGATATTAATGACAATGATAGAAAAATTCAGCGGCGGACCGGTTGGATTGGATACGCTTGCTGCGGCAATCGGAGAGGATGCAGGAACGATTGAGGATGTCTATGAGCCTTATTTGATAAAAAATGGTCTGCTTAACAGAACTCCGCGCGGGCGAGTTGTAACAGACTTTACATATGGGCATTTAGGACTTGAAATTCCGACATAATGTGCGTATAATGAAGCCATATACAAGAGCTTGTGGTTTTGGTATACAAAAGTGGGGTGAGGAAGTGTCGGCAAAAACAGATACAGAGGTAATCATCGGGGGTAAGGTTTTTACATTAAGCGGTTATGAGAGTGAAGAGTATTTACAAAAGGTAGCTTCCTATATTAATAATAAAGTAGCAGAGTATAATAAGGTTGACCAGTTCCGCAGACAGTCACTTGACATACAAAATGTTCTGTTGCAGCTTAATATTGCAGATGATTATTTCAAAGCCAAAAAACAGATTAGTATTCTGGAAGAGGATATTGAAGGCAAAGAAAAAGAAATTTATGATTTAAAGCATGAATTGATTGCAGCTCGGATGAAGCTGGAAAGCACGGAAAAGAATCTTAAGGGCTTGCAGAGTGAGTTAAATGAGAATGCGAAAAAGATGATTCGCATGGAAACAGAGTTAAAAGAACGTAAAAAGGCATGAGAAATAAATGAAAAAAGTTGAGCTTTTAGCTCCGGCTGGGAGCTTTGAGAGTTTTCTCGGAGCGATTCATGCAGGAGCAGATGCTGTTTATATCGGTGGACAAAAATATGGAGCCAGAGCATACGCTGAAAATTTTACACAAGAGGAGGTATGCCTGGCTATTCGTTATGCCCATTTATTTGGAAAAAAATTATATCTGACGGTTAATACGTTGGTGAAGGAACAGGAGATTTGTGAGCTCCCCGAGTATATCCGTCCCTTTTATGAAGAAGGCTTGGATGGGGTTATCATACAGGATATGGGTGTGTTTGCACTTCTTCGGGAATGCTTTCCGGGGCTTGAACTGCATGGCAGTACACAGATGACGATAACGGGTGTGAGAGGTGCCAGGTTTTTGTTGGAGCAGGGAGCATCCAGAGTAGTACCGGCACGTGAATTGTCATTGCATGAAATTCGGAAAATAAAAGAGACCGGGATAGAGGTAGAAGCCTTTATTCACGGAGCGATGTGCTATTGTTATTCGGGACAGTGTCTCTTCAGCAGTATGCTTGGTGGCAGAAGCGGAAACAGGGGCAGATGTGCACAGCCGTGCAGACTGCCATATCAGGTAGAGCGGCCGACTTCCGAAAATACTCGTGTAAACGAAAAAAAACAAAAGAACAGAGAAAAAGAGAATTATCCGCTGAGTCTGAAGGATATGTGTACGCTTTCCTTTATACCTGAGCTGATTGAGGCGGGGATTGATTCCTTTAAAATCGAAGGCAGAATGAAAAGGCCGGAGTATGCAGCCGGTGTAACAGCACTTTATCGAAAATATATTGACCGATATTATGCCAATCCGTCTGTCGATTTTAAAGTGGAAAAAGCAGATATGGAAAAATTGCGGACGCTGTATATCCGCAGTGAGATTCAGGAAGGCTATTATCACAGACATAACGGGCGGGAAATGATTACTCCGGATAAACCCAGTTATTTGAGTGTAGATGAGCAATATTTAAAAGAAATCCGGGAGCGGTATTTGGATAATCCGGTTAAACTTCCGATTTTCGGAGAAATCTATTTGGAAAAAGGAAAACCGGTGCAGCTTATACTGAGCAGGGGGACTGAACAAGGTGTGGATGACTGCATCAGTCAAAATGGTCAGCCAGTTGAAGCTGCACAAAAACAGCCATTGTCAGAGGAGGCAGTCAGAAAGCAAATCGGAAAAATGGGAAATACACCATTTGTATTGTCTAAGCTTCAGGTTCATATGGAGGATGATGTGTTCCTTCCGGTTAAGGCATTGAATGATTTGCGTAGAGATGCATTGCAGAAACTGGAGGATGCCATAGTAGCAGTACATCAAAGAAAAACACCATGCATGTTTAAAGAATCTATTGCCAATATTAATACCAAAACAGCATGTGTGCCGTATATGGCTGTTCAGATCCAAAAAGTGGAACAACTGATTCCTATTCTGCCGAAAAAAGAAATCGGAAGAATTTATGTGGACGCGGATTTGCTGTCGGACGAAAACGAAAGTGAAATAAAAAGACAATTGCTGACATGGAAAAATGAGAGGGAAGGGCGTAGTGTATTTTTGGTGATGCCGATAATTCTGCGTCTGTTGGATGAAGCATATTTGCAGCGGTTGGAAAAAGAGCTTTCTTATAAGGTGTTGTGGGACGGCGTTATAATAAGAAATTTAGAGAGCCTGTTTTTCTTAAAAGAAATAGAGTGGCAGGGCGAAATTTTAGCGGATGCCAATCTATATACATGGAACAGGCATGCAAAGGAGTTTTTTACAGGGCTCGGTATTTTGACTACGGCACCGCTTGAATGCAATAAAAAGGAATGGCACGGGCTTGGACTGGAAGAGACTGAGGTTGTGGTATACGGCAGAAGCATGTTAATGGTAACTGCTAACTGCGTTCGAAGGACGGAGTATTCCTGTCGAAAGGACAATCACAATCACGAAAAGTCTGCGGATGCATGGATGCAGCTTCGAGATAGGTATCAGACAGAGTTTCCGGTAAGATGTGTATGTAGGCATTGTTATAATGAAATTTATAATAGTGTTCCGCTATCACTGCATGACTATGGAAAATCAATTATGAATGAGAAGCCTTCCGGGATAAGACTTGTTTTTACTACGGAAAGGGCAAAGGAAGTGGAGCAGGTGCTTACCTGTTATGAAGATTATATCAGTATACCGGATAAAGAACGACAGGTAGCGTTTGCTTATACAAAGGGTCATTATAAACGAGGAGCGGAGTAATCCGGCAGATGGATGGAACAATATATTATTGAATTTTCCAAATATTTCATTACGTTGTTTGCTTCATTTTATGCGTATGAATGCTTTGCAGTATTTCGATATAAATCGGAGACAGAACGAAGCGGTATTTATATTCGTCAGAATCTGTTTATGTTTTTGACGCATTTAAGCTGCTTTTTGCCGATTTATATTGAAAACGGAAAAATAGAATATATTTTTTTCTTTGTGTTTCAGCAGCTTGCTTTGTATACCACAATTGTTTTGTATCATATGATTTATCCGAAGCTGAATCGGCTTGTAATTAATAATATGTGCTTTCTGTTGGCGATCGGGTTTATGATGCTGACAAGGTTATCTTACGAAAAAGCCATTCGCCAATTTGTAATTGCAGTGATTTCGGCGGTGATTGCATTGGCTGTTCCGGAACTGATGCTGCGAGTAAAAGGATGGAGAGACTATGCATGGCTATACGCATTGAGTGGGCTTGTTGCACTTGGACTGGTGCTTGTGTACGGAGCCGTGAGCAACGGCTCTAAGCTTTCTTATTCTTTTTTTGGAATTCGTTTTCAGCCATCGGAATTTATTAAGATTGTATTTGTTTTTTATGTAGCAGCAATGCTTTGCAGAGAGCTTACTTTTTTCAAAATTGCTCTTTCTGCAGTTGGAGCCGGAACGCATGTTTTAATTCTTGTTTTTTCCAGAGACTTAGGAAGTGCATTGATATATTTTGTGGCATATGTGGCAATGGTGTATGTAGCGAGCGGAAAAAAACGGTATCTTGCGGCCGGCTTTGGAGGAGGAAGCATTGCAGCCTATGTGGCATGGAGGCTTTTTACCCATGTACAGGTGCGCGTACAGGCATGGAAAGACCCGTGGAGTGTTATTGATAAAGAAGGATATCAGATTACACAATCTTTGTTCGCGATCGGTTGTGGAGGCTTATTTGGGCTGGGACTTTGTCAGGGGAGTCCGCAGTCAATTCCTTATGTAGAAACGGACTTTATTTTTTCAGCAATAGCGGAGGAGATGGGAGTCTTGTTTGGTTTATGTTTGATTTTGATATATGTCAGTTGCTTTATTATGTTTATGCAGATTGCCTCCGGCATGAAGGATGAATTCTGCCGTCTGACGACAGTAGGACTTGGGGTGACATATATCTTTCAGATTTTTTTGACAATAGGCGGTGGTATTAAGTTTATTCCATTGACCGGTGTGACGCTTCCGTTTATCAGTTATGGCGGAAGCAGTGTACTCAGTACAATTTTGATGTTTTCCGTGATTCAGGGGTTATATCTGATGGGAGGAAGAAAAAATGCCCGAGGCTTCAAAAAGAAGCGAAATACAGAACAAAAAAGAAAAGAAGAAACGGGTGCAGAGTCATAAAGAGATAACGTCGTTGACGATAGCATTTGTTGCGTTGTTTCTTGTGATGATGGGATATTTTACCGTATATGCGCTGACACATGAGGAGGAGCTGTTGAATAACAGCTATAACAGTCGTCAGCAGCTATTGGTTGCGCAAAATCGCCGAGGCTCCATTATGGCAAGTGGCGGGGAAATTTTGGCTGAGACGCAGGTGTCCGAAGGCGGAACAGAGACGAGGATTTATCCGTACGGAAATCTGTTTGCGCATGCGGTTGGTTATGTGGATAAAGGAAAGACGGGAATCGAGTCACAGATGAATTATTATCTGATTCATTCCAATATTCCGGCAGTAGAAAAGGTGAGAAATGAGTTAATCGGTGAAAAGAGTCCGGCAGACAATGTATATACGACATTTGATGTAAAAATGCAGGAAGCCGCATCAAAGGCACTTGGTATTTATAAGGGAGCCGTTATTGCCATGAATCCGCAGACAGGCGAAATACTTGCTATGGTTTCCAAACCGGATTTTGATCCAAATGAAATTGCCTTAATCTGGGATGAGATTGTAGAGGACGCAGAAAGTGGTATTTTACTGAATCGAACGACTCAGGGGCTGTATCCTCCGGGTTCTACGTTTAAAATTGTTACGGCATTGGAATATATTCGTGAAAATCCGGATTCGTACCCAAATTACCATTTTTCCTGTAACGGACATTTTGGTGATGGAAACAGCGTCATCAACTGCTACCACGGAAGCAATCATGGAGCGGTAGATTTAAAAAAAGCCTTTGCAAAATCATGCAATGCTTCTTTTGCTAATATGGGATTGATGCTGGATAAGGAAAGCTTTTCCGATACATTGGACAGTCTGCTTTTTAATCAGGAGCTTCCGCTTTCCTGTGTATATAATCAAAGTAAGCTACAGATAACTTCGCAGGATACAAATGATGACATGATGCAGCTGGCTATCGGACAGGGGAAAACGCAGATTACACCGATGCATTTGACGATGATTACGGCTGCGATTGCCAATCAGGGCAAGCTGATGAAGCCTTATATGGTAGAACGGGTAGTCAGTGCAGACGGAATCGAGATAAAAAAGAAAAAGCCGGAAAAATTCGGAGAGCTTATGAGCCCACAGGAGGCAGCCGTTTTGACGGAATATATGACCGAAGTAGTGGAAAGCGGCACAGGGACAAAGCTGTCCGGACTTTCTTATACTGCGGCGGGAAAAACAGGATCGGCAGAGTTCAGTAATCAAAAAGAAGAAAGTCATGCATGGTTTACCGGCTTTGCACCTGTCGAAAACCCACAGCTTGTAGTAACCGTTATTATAGAAGGAGCCGGTTCCGGCGGTGATTATGCCGTACCGATGGCGAGACGGGTATTTGACGCATATTTGAACGCAGATGCGAACGAATAGTTTTTATTCTGAGTAATTAACAAAAATTTGATGGAGAATAAAAGGTTTGCTTAATAAGACAAGATAGGATATACTGATATAGATATTTGTTTGACACACCAGGGCAGGAGGGATTGCAATGATTGAGGCAACAAGCTGTGGCGGTGTGGTTATTTTTCGAGGAAAGATTCTGCTTTTGTATAAAAATTATAGAAATAAATACGAAGGCTGGGTGCTGCCTAAAGGGACGGTAGAACCGGGGGAAGAGTTTAAGGATACTGCACTTAGGGAAGTACTGGAAGAATCAGGAGCAAAAGCATCCATTATTAAATATGTAGGAAAAAGTGATTATACCTTCAGTGTGCCGGATGATACGGTTGAAAAAGAAGTACACTGGTATTTGATGATGGCTGACAGTTATTACAGCAAACCACAACGCGAAGAATATTTTGTAGATTCGGGATATTATAAATTTCATGAAGCATATCATTTGTTAAAATTTGCAAATGAGAAACAGATATTGGAAAAAGCATATCATGAATATCTGGAATTGAAAAAAAATAACTTATGGGGAAACCGGAAATATTATTAAAGAGTGCAGATGAAATTTCATAAAAAGCTATATGTAGGAAGTTCAATAAGAAATGTCAATAAAGTAAAATGGAAACTCAAGCATCATGCCGGTCAGCTTGGCATTTTTGTCATTGCATTGTCAGCCGGACAGGATGAGTTGGATATTTATCATTGTGCTTTTTTGCAGCAGCGATACTATAAGCTGTATCCGCCCTGTATTGTGGGGATTGCAAACGGATACGATGAGGCAATAGAGCTGCTACGGCAGATGGTTTTTGATGTTTATAAGGAGACAGGTGATTATCACCTGAAAGAATATTTTTTGAAAGGTTGAAAATACCAGAGGGCTTATGTTACATATACTGGGATTAGTCGGGAGAGGAATCGGAATTGCATTACTTTGCGTTCTTATATTGGTAGTGGCGTTGTTGCTTGCGCTGCTGTTTGTTCCGATTCGGTATCGTGTAACAGGGAAGCTGGAGCAGGGCAAAGCAGATGGAAGGGCTAAGATTCATTGGCTGTTTCATATTGTGACTGCCAGCGCTGCCTGGGAGATGAAACCGCATTATATGATCCGTATTTTCGGGATTCCGATTTATGATAATATACGAAAAGCAGAAAAAGCTAAAAAAAAGAAACCCATAAAGCAAAAACGGAAAAAAACGAAAAAGACAAAACAGCCAAAAGAGAAGATACAGGAAAAACCAAAGCCGGTAAGTAAGCCGGAAACGTTTGAGAAGTCAGAAGCGCTAAGTAAGCCGGTAAGTATAAGTAAATCGGAGCCGGTTGAACAGCCGGAAACGACAAATAAGTGGAAACGATTTTGGAATAAGATAAAAGCATTTTTTGAAATGCTGCTGAATTTACTAAAAAAAATATGGAATTTTCCTCATGCAGTAACAGAAAAGCTGCAAAACATTCGGAATAAAATCAATGACTGGAAAAATACCATAGATTCGTATCGTGCATTTTTAGAACGCGAGGATTTTAAGCGCGCATTTGCGCTTTGCAAGAAGCAGCTGCTTTGTGTATGGAAAAACATAAGACCACAAAAACTAAAGGCGGACATTCATTTCGGATTCGATGACCCGGCTACAACGGGGCAGATTTTATCTTATCTGGGAATGCTGTATCCGGTTCTTGGAAAAGATATAAGAATAAGACCGGATTTTGAAAAAGCGATTATAGAAGGTAAGGTGCTGATAAAGGGCAGGATTACTCTTTTTATTCTGCTGAGAGCACTTTGGATTTTGTATTTTGATAAAGATATCAAACGATTGATTCGTATTTGGAAAAAGGAGGAAATATAGGATGGCAGAAAATAATTTTCCGGGTGTTGTGGAATCATTGTTAAAAGGGATGGATTCAGTTTTATCCACAAAGACGGTTGTAGGAGAAGCAACCAAAATCGGTGATACGATTATCCTTCCGTTGGTGGACGTTACATTTGGAATCGGAGCCGGAGCAACCAAAGGTGAGAAAAAAGATGGTGCCGGTGGAGGTATGAGCGGAAAAATGACACCTTCAGCGGTATTAGTGATTAAAAACGGACAGACAAAGCTGGTAAACATCAAAAATCAGGATACCGTAACAAAGATTTTGGATATGATTCCGGATTTGGTGGACCGATTCACTTCGCCAAAAGAAACGATGCCGGAGGATGATGAGGCAATAGAAATTGCATTTCCGGAGGAAAAGCAGTAACTGATTTGCGGTAAAGGCATATAATAACCAATAACAAACAGCGGTAGGTTCTTAAAATGAAAAAAATGATTGGATTTGCAGCAATTTGTGTGGCGGTCGGTATGCTGCTGATGCTTTTGATTGGCAGTCGTTTTACGGGACTTATGTTGATGGGAGCTTTTGCGCTTGTTGGTTATTGTGCCGTGTTCTGTGATTGATAATTGATTCAGAACGGGGATGGAGTATGGAAGATATCATAAGGGAAGAAAAAGAAGAAGATTTACAGGATTTGTACGAAAAATTTTTGAGAGAGAAAAAACAGTTTCAAGAAGAAATGAAGCTACTCAACAAAAGAGTGTTGGAGGAAAGAAAACGCTTAAAAGATGAAGAACGCTTTTTTGAAAAGAAGATGGAAATCCTGATGGGCGGTTTTGCACAGTTGGAGGCGGACAGAAAAGCAATCGAGCTGGAACGTATCCGCCTGAATGCTGAAAAAGATCTGATGCAGGAGAAAAGAGGATACGGAGGAGAGGAATCGGTTCGTTTGTTTTTCCGAGGTGTCAGCAATCCGCTGACATTAAAAAAACGATATAAGGATTTGATTAAGATTTTTCATCCGGACAACCTGTGCGGAGATACGGATATATTACAAAAGATAAATAAAGTATACGAGGTACTCCAAGAGGAGATTGGATGGCAAAAAAAAGCATAAGGAATTTTCCTTATGCTTTTTCAACTATCATTTTGTATCAGAGGATTAAGCTCTTTCCACTTTGCCGGATTTCAAACATCCAGTACAAACGTGCATTCTCTTTGCTGCGCCATTTACGCTGCATTTTACTCTTTTAATGTTGGAATTCCAAATACGATTGGATCTTCTATGAGAATGGCTTACGTTATTTCCAAAATGAACGCCTTTGCCACAAATATCACATTTAGCCATCTTTGCACCTCCTAAACGATAAAGTCTGTTGTATAATCATTGATATTGAGCACTTACACTCACAACAGTGAAATTTTAGCACATTTGGTATTGAAATGCAAGCATAAATATTCTAAAATTATAGAAAGAATGAAGTAAGGAGGGCGATACCCTATGAAAGGAACTTCTATGAGTACCCATATGGGGAATATTTCCATCGATCATGAAGTAATTGCTCAGTATGCCGGTTCAGTAGCAGTAGAGTGTTTTGGTATTGTTGGAATGGCATCTGTTAATATGAAGGACGGAATTGTAAAGCTGTTAAAAAAGGATAATATTACACGGGGAATCGCTGTGTCTATCGGCGAGGATAATAAGCTGACATTGAATTTCCATGTAATTGTTTCTTACGGTGTGTGCATTTTGACAGTTGCGGATAATCTGGTTGACAGTGTTCGATATAAAGTAGAAGAGTTTACCGGGCTTGAAATAGAAAAGATAAATATTTATGTAGAAGGAGTTCGAGTAATCGATTAAGGAGGATATAAAAAGTGGTTCGCAAATATATAGATGCCGGGATGATTGCCAAGATGTTTTTGGCAGGTGCCCAGAATCTGGAAGCAAAAAAAGAGTGGATTAATGAATTAAACGTTTTTCCGGTGCCGGACGGTGATACGGGTACCAATATGTCTATGACGATACTTTCGGCGGCAAAAGAGGTTGCAGCGATAGAGAATCCGAATATGGAGGATTTAGCAAAGGCGATTGCTTCCGGTTCACTCAGAGGAGCAAGAGGAAATTCGGGCGTTATTCTTTCCCAGCTTTTTCGCGGCTTTACAAAGGGAATTAAGGAGCATAATGAAGTAAATGCCATTATCATAGCAGATGCGTTTACGAAAGCGGTAGATACTGCATACAAGGCAGTTATGAAGCCAAAGGAAGGTACGATTTTAACCGTGGCAAGAGGCGGTGCGGAAAAAGCGGTACAGCTTTGTGAGGACGGTGAAGAGGATCTTGAGGTTTTCTTTCGTGAGATTGTCGAGCATATGGAATATGTGCTGAATCAGACCCCGGAGATGCTTCCGGTATTAAAGCAGGCAGGCGTTGTTGACTCTGGTGGTCAAGGGCTTCTTGAAGTACTGAAGGGTGCTTATGATGCATTTTTAGGAAAAGAAATTGTTTTTGAGGCTGTAGAAGCGCCGACAAGTATAGCGGCAGTAGGAGCGATGGTACAGGAGCAGGCGGAGATTACCTTTGGCTATTGTACGGAATTTATTATTTTATTGGAAAAGCCTGTCCCAGTTGAAAGAGAAAATGAATTAAAGGCATATTTAGAATCCATCGGAGATTCTATTGTTGTGGTAGCTGATGAAGAGGTCATTAAGGTACATGTACATACCAATGACCCGGGACTCGCTATTCAAAAGGCATTGACGTATGGTGCACTTTCTAATATGAAAATTGACAATATGCGCCTTGAGCATCAGGAAAAGCTGTTTAAAGAAACCGAAAAGCTGGCAGCGGCACAGAAACAGGAGCAGCCGAAAAAGGACATTGGATTTATTGCAGTTTCAGTAGGAGAAGGACTGAATCAAATTTTCCGTGAGCTTGGTGCAGATTATGTAATTGCAGGAGGCCAGACGATGAATCCGAGTACGGAGGATATGCTGACTGCAATATCACAGGTAAATGCAGATACAATTTTTATTCTTCCGAATAATAAAAATATTATAATGGCTGCTAATCAGGCGAGAGATTTGACAAAGGATAAACAGATTATTGTAATTCCGACGAAAACGGTTCCTCAGGGTATTACTGCCATTATCTCTTTTGTTCCGGAGCTTTCCGCAGAAGAGAATGAAAGTACGATGACAGAGGAAATCGGTCGTGTAAAGACTGGGCAGATTACCTATGCAGTCAGAGATACCTCCATCAATGGTAAAGAGATTCATCAGGGAGACTATATGGGTATCGGAGATACCGGAATCGTTGCGGTGGGTACGGATTTAAACAAAACGGTATTGGAAACGGTAGAGGAGCTGATTGATGAGGAGACCGAGCTCTTGAGTATTTATTATGGTATGGAGATAAGTGAAGAGGATGCCGAGGCATTAAAGGAAAAAGTAGAAAGCAGACATCCGGATATGGATATTGAATTACAGGATGGCGGACAGCCGGTCTATTATTATATGATTTCAGCGGAATAAGAAAGATAACAAAAATGCATGAGAATTGGAAGCTTCTGCATTTTTTTTATTTGGAATCTCTCATTTTTGTAAGGACATAGCCGTAGCGAATCCATTTTTTCATATCTGCTTCATCGGAGCGGTCAATCACAATTGGCTCTCCGTAACCGTTAATTGGTTCAAGAATCCACGAAACCGAAGGAAGCAGCTTGCGGATGTATGCCCGTCCGCTTTCCTTGTTGAGAAAAACACCAGTATCACCCTCGCGTATGGAACCACGACAGATTAATAAAATATCTCCGAGATT
>JAZNIP010000264.1:0-5330 GCA_045577575.1 Lachnospiraceae bacterium
TGATTGAACGCAACCTTCGGTTGGTAGCCCACATTGCCAAAAAATATCAGAACTTGGACGAAGATATGGAGGATTTAATTTCCATCGGGACAATCGGATTGATTAAGGCAGTGAATACATTTGATGCAACGAAAAAAATAAAGCTTTCCAGCTATGCCAGCAGATGTATTGAAAATGAGTTGCTGATGATGATTCGCGGAAGAAAAAAGAAGTCAAAAGAGGTTTCTTTGTATGAACCGATAGGTACCGACAAAGAGGGAAATGAAATCAGTCTGCTCGATATTTTAGAAAATGAACAACTGGATATTTTGGAGCAGATGGAGTTAAAGCGCGGCATCGGAAAACTGGGAGGACTTTTGGATTCCTGCCTGAATGAGCGGGAGCGGGAAATAATTTGTTTGCGATATGGGATTTTCCGCCAAAAGGAAATGACACAACGCGAGATAGGTAGTATGATGGGAATATCCAGAAGCTATGTATCACGAATTGAAAAAAAAGCATTGCAAAAGCTAAAAGAAGGATTTGATGAGGGAGAAAAAAGGTGACAATCGAGGAAATTTTATCCGAGGCAGTGAGTGCGGGAGCCTCTGATGTACATATGACGGCGGGAGTTTCGCCGAAAATGCGCATAAACGGAAAACTGGTGCCTATGTCATGGCCGCGTCTGTTTCCGGCAGATACTTTGGCGCTGCTTGTTTCGATTATGTCGCAGGCACAGAGAGAGCAGTTTGAGGAACGGGGAGAATACGACATGTCCTTTGCGGTCCGGGAACTTGGACGATTTCGTCTGAATGCATACAAGCAAAAGGGATGCGTGGCAATGGCCATCCGTTTAATCGGACTTGGTATTCCTGCGCCCGAAAGTTTGGGGATTCCCCCTTCCGTAATCGAGTTGTACCAAAAGACGCGGGGGCTGGTACTTGTTACCGGAGCGACCGGCTGCGGAAAATCCACCACTCTGGCAGCAATTGTTGATCGGATTAACAGTACCAGAGAGGCGCATATCATTACATTGGAGGAGCCGATAGAATATCTTCATCCGCATAAGCGTTCTATGGTGAATCAGCGGGAAATCGGAGTGGATACGGAAAGCTATGCGACCGGTCTTCGGGCGGCACTCAGAGAAGATCCGGATGTAATTATGGTAGGAGAGCTGCGCGATGCGGAAGCTATCAGTGTAGCAGTTGCAGCGGCGGAAACAGGGCATCTTGTATTGTCGGCAATGGATACTTATGGTACGTTAAATGCAGTAGAGCGAATGATAGATGCGTTTCCGATACAGAAGCAGTCCCAGATGCGTATGCGCATTGCGAATGTGTTGGAGAGTGTAGTTTCCCAGCAGCTTTTAGCAGACGGAGAACAGGAAGGTCTCAAGGCTGCGTTTGAAGTGCTGCATGTAACAGCGGAAATAAAAGCAAGGATTCGGTCGGGAGAAATGCAGTAATTCAGGCTTGTATTTCAAAAAGGATTCTCATATAATGAGGTTATGAGAATCCTTTTTGGATTTGCGCCGTGTGGCGCACGTTTTCGATTCTAATAATCTATTTTTAATCTATTTTTATTTCATCGGCGTTTCGCCGTATATTTTCCGAGTATTACGAATAAAACATGCAAAGGAGGATTTATGTTCAGTACAATTTTATCAGGAGCATTTTGCGGGATAGACAGTTATCTTGTGCAGGTGGAGGTAGATGTGGCATCGGGACTTCCGTGTATGGAGATGATAGGCTGTCTGAGTCGTGAAGCAGGCGAAGCCAAGCAACGGATTCGGGTGGCTTTAAAAAACATCGGTGTGAGTTTGCCGCCATCCCGTATTACCGTGAATCTGTCTCCGGCAGACAGACATAAAAGCGGTACGGCGTTTGATTTGCCGGCTGCGGTTGGGCTGCTTGCGTCAATGGGGTTGATAGAGTCACAAAAGCTGAGAGGGATTTTGTTTGCGGGTGAGCTTGGTCTGTCAGGAGAGATTAAACAGGTAAAGGGGATTTTGCCGATTGTGCGAATGGCAGCAGACAGGAATATCCGCAGCTGCATCATTCCAAAGGAAAATTGCAGGGAAGCGGCAGAGGTAGAGGGGATACGGATATATGGCGTAGAACATCTTTCACAAATTGTAAAGGCATTTCGGGAATCCTTTGAGGCTGCGGGAATTAAGGAGGCAGAGGCTTGGGCTGTGCCGGAGACAGAAAAAGCAGGTGAAGGGGAAGCAGCAGGCGGGTGGTATAAGGCGGATTTTGCGGATATATCCGGACAGGAAACGGCAAAGCGCGCTGCGGAAATTGCGGCAGCAGGATTTCACCATATGCTGCTAATCGGACCGCCGGGCAGCGGAAAGACTATGCTTGCTACAAGGATCCCCACTATTATGCCTCTGCTTACCAAGGAGGAGCGGCTGGAGGTATCTACGATATACAGTGTCATTGGCAGACCTTTTTCGGATAACGGGGGAAGAGAACGCCCTTTTTTGGCACCGCATCATACTGCTACGGGATGTGCCATGATAGGAGGCGGCAGGGTGCCTGTGCCGGGAGCAGTCAGTCTTGCACATAGGGGCGTGCTGTTTCTGGATGAATTGACGGAATTTAAAAGAAGTGTGCTTGATATGCTGAGACAGCCGCTTGAGGAAAAGCGAGTGCTGTTGTCCAGAACCTATGGAACCATTGTATATCCGGCGGAGTTTATGATGATAGGAGCGATGAATCCATGTCCGTGTGGCTATTATCCGGATGAGAAAAGATGCGAATGCAGTGAGGTACAGATAAGGCATTATTTGTCACATGTTTCCGGACCGTTGCTTGACAGAATGGATATTTGTGTGGAAATGCAGAAGCCGGAGGCTGATAAGATATTAAGCGAGAAAACGGGCGAGAGCAGCAGGACTGTTCGTGAACGCGTCAGGAGGGCAAGGGAAGTGCAAAAACAAAGGTTTCGGGAAAGTAAGCTGCAGTTTAACAGCGAAATGGGAATTCAGGAAATGGAGCATTACTGTCGCTTAGACGGAACGTGTCAAAAACAGTTGAAGCAAGTAATAGAGACCTTTGGATTGAGTGTCCGCGCATGTCATCGAATTGTCCGCGTGGCGCGGACAATTGCGGATTTGGACGGAAAGGAACAGATAGAAACGGCGCATATCAATGAGGCGGTATATTATCGGACGGCAGCAGGGAGCTACTGGGAAAGAAGGGGGTAACAAATGCAAAAGGAAACAGAAAGATGTATTGCGAGGGGAGAGACTGAGTATCCAAAGGCGCTGCTGCACATTCGGAATGCTCCAAAGAATTTGTATGTCAGAGGCAGTCTGCCCTCTGAACGGATGCCGACGGTAGCGATTATCGGTGCCAGAGGCTGTAGTGTTTACGGACGGGAGATGGCACAGTGGTTTGGGAGAGAGCTTGCTCTGGCAGGGGTACAGGTTGTCAGTGGTATGGCGCGGGGTGTGGATGGAATCGCTCAAATGGCGGCGTTGCAGGCGGGAGGCAGAAGCTATGGGGTGCTTGGCTGCGGAACGGATGTCTGCTATCCGAAGGAGAACCGTAGACTGTATGAGCTGCTGGTGGAGCGGGGAGGAATTGTGTCAGAGCATCCTTCCGGCACACAGCCGCTTCCGAGCCATTTTCCCAGCAGAAATCGGATTATCAGTGCAATTTCGGATTGTGTACTGGTGATAGAGGCAAAGGAAAGAAGCGGTACGCTTATTACGGCAGATTTTGCATTGGAGCAGGGAAAGGAAGTTTATGCACTTCCGGGGCGGCTGACGGATGCACTTAGTGATGGATGCAATCGTCTGCTCTGGCAGGGAGCAGGCCTGGCTCTCTCACCGGATTGTATTTTAGAGCTTTTAGCAGGAATGGGGAGCTATTCGGAATGGGGCACTGGCAGAAAAGCGGGAAAAGAAGGTATGCGGAAGGAGGAAAAAACTCCGGCAGTGAAAACAGGGCAAAATGAAGAGGCATCGCAGAAAGAAAAGCTAAATCAAAAGGAGTGGCTTATCTGGGAACAGGTGGGAGACAGAAGCATCGGTTTGCAGGAGCTTTATGAAAAAATCAGGATGACCGAAGAAGGGAAAACAATGGAGCTGGGAGAAGTGATGGAGGTTTTAATGGAGCTCGTTATGAGGAAAATAATTTTGCCGGAGCGGGGAAATAAATACTGTAGAAAAAATAAAAATGGAGTTTCTACTATATAAAAATGCTTGCTATTCTGAAAAATTTGGTGTATAGTTTTGACGATTTGAAAAAGAGGAGAGTAAACGATGGCAAAATACTTAGTGATTGTGGAGTCGCCTGCAAAAGTAAAGACGGTCAAGAAGTTTCTTGGAGCAAATTATGAGGTGGCTGCAAGTCAGGGGCATGTGCGGGATTTACCGAAAAGTACACTCGGAATCGATGTGGAGCATGATTACGAGCCAAAATATATTACGATTCGTGGAAAGGGCGATATTTTAGCAAATCTGCGCAAGGAAGTGAAAAAAGCAGAGAAGATTTATCTTGCAACGGACCCTGACCGTGAAGGAGAAGCAATTTCATGGCATCTGCTGCATGCATTAAAGCTGGAAGGAAAAAAGGTATATCGTATAACCTTCAATGAAATTACCAAAAATGCCATAAAAGAGTCTTTGAAGCATGCGCGAGAGCTGGATATGGATTTGGTGGATGCACAGCAGGCGCGCCGCGCACTGGATCGTATGGTTGGTTATAAAATTTCGCCTGTACTCTGGGCGAAGATTAAGAGGGGGTTAAGTGCGGGCAGGGTACAGTCTGTGGCACTTCGGATTATTTGTGATCGTGAGGATGAAATCAACGCTTTTATTCCGGAGGAATATTGGACTTTGGATGTTCTGCTTGATGTGGTTGGAGAGAAAAAACCGCTTTCTGCAAAATATTACGGAACAAAGGATGGAAAAAAAGCAATTTCATCCAAAGCAGAGCTGGATGAGATATTAGAGGATTTAAAGGATGTTAGCTATTCGGTAGAAGAAGTGAAACGCGGAGAACGTATTAAAAAAGCTCCGTTGCCGTTTACAACTTCTACTTTGCAGCAGGAAGCAAGTAAGGCATTGAATTTTTCGACACAGAAAACAATGCGACTGGCACAGCAGTTATATGAAGGCATTGAGATTAAAGGAAGCGGTACGCTTGGTATTATTTCTTATTTGCGTACGGATTCTACCAGAGTGTCGGCAGAAGCTTCTCAGATGGCCAGAGATTATATCGTCGAGCATTACGGAGCAGAATACGTTGCGGATGTGTCAGAGGAAAAAAAGAGCAGTCAGAAGATACAGGATGCTCATGAAGCAATTCGACCTACCGATTTATCGAGAACTCCGTTTT
>JAZNIP010000265.1:0-3693 GCA_045577575.1 Lachnospiraceae bacterium
AAGCAAATCTCATAAGTCTGCTTCTGCTTCCTTGATAATGGTATCATAAGCCTTAGAAGGATGACTCATCTCCATAACGGACATGCCGGTTCCCTTATAATCTAACATTTCTTCTGCTGCTTCTTTTAATACTTCTTCTGGCAGAACAGCCGGGCCTGCCGAAAAATTGTACACTCTGGACATGAATCTTTTCCTCCTCAATGAATATATAAAAACCTAACAGGTTTCATTGTACATCTAAAAATGCAATACGTCAACACTTTAATGCAAAAAAGAGTTAGAGTGTCTCTTTTGCAATATATGACGTTTTTTAGTAAAACATGATAACCGGTGTCCCGATTTCTACCTGATCGTATAACTGCTGTGCTGCTTCTAAGGGCATATTGATGCAACCGTGAGAACCATCCGTCTGATATATCTCACCGCCAAATTCTTTTCGCCATCTGGCATCATGGATTCCGATACCGCCCTTTACAGGCATCCAGTATTTTACCGGAGACGCATATCCAGGTCCCCGCAGCACTCTGTTTTTCTGTTTGGCATATACATAACAGACCATCGAAGGAGTTGAACGCTTCCGCCTCATATCTCCTGTTACAATCGGAGCCTCCAGAATCATTTCACCCGCTTGATAATAATACAAATGCTGAGCTCCCATATCCACCTCGATATAGGTATCTCCGATATCGTCACCTCCCTGCTTCCATGCCTCCTGTATATATGCAGGAGTACGCATCTGTGGCTTCTGTCTCATAAAGCTTTGTTCGGCAAAGGTCTGATACAGATACTCTTTCTCTGTCTTTCTGTCAATCAGGTTCCCATATGTGCCACCACTTACCTCAACAATGTCCCCCTCCGTTGTCTGAAAATGCCTTACGCTTCCCAGTGTATCGTACTTATCGGCAAGTGCATCCACATATGCTTCCACCTTTTCTCTGTCTACCAGAAAACGTCCCTTCTCATCCTTTTGAAATGTGGTATCTGAGGTCACCACCTCCGTCTGAACAATCCCCTCTTCCGCCATAAGCCATTCACAGGCGGTCGCAGCATCCACACATTCTGTTTCTTCTCCAAACTGATATACGATACCACTGTTTTGAAAAGCGTTTACCTGTTCCCAAAACCTTATTACTTCCTGCATGCTTTTCGTCATCGGCAAATCCCGATAGCATCCTGCATTTTGTAGCTCCAATCGTTCCTCCCGGCGCAGTATTGCCTCCTTTACCGCTTTTACACAGGCAGTATAATCCGGCACCTGCAAACGTTCATTTATGAGTACATAGCCCTCCTGTGTCTTTTGCAGATAAACCTTATACTCCTCATCCGATCTTCTGCTTTTAAGAAAATCCATTTCGGAAAGAACTTCTTTCAGTTTCTGTTCATTTATTCCGGCATTTGGCACAACACTTCTGTTTCGAGCCTCTACTGACAGATTTTGATACCATTTCCACGGATTCTGCTCTCCCTGAATTTCCTGTAAGCTTTCCGTAAAATCTGCATGATAAGCAACCTCATCCATCCAAATGTTCCGCTCCGTTCCATCCGGAAGCACTAACACAATTTTTTGATAACCATCAGTTGCAATCAGCTCATCATTAATCTGCGAAACCGTTTTACCGGTGCAATAAACGGCATTCACCCATGTTCCGTAGGTGAATCCATCCTTATAGTAAAGAGACAGCCCTATATATAGGGCTGCCAACATACATATTAAAATTCCTGTTATACCAAATATCTTTTGAAATAACGTTTTCATAAATCACTTACTTATTTTCTTTTGCTTTCAGGTCATCACCATCAAATACTTCACTAATCGGAGCTCCTGCCGGAACCATCGGAAATACCTTGTCATCCTTCGGAATCATGCATTCGATAACAACCGGTCCTCCTGCAGCAATCGCCTCCTGAATGGCGGGTGCCACTTCTTCTTTTGTCGTTACACGAATCGCCCGGCAACCAAGTCCCTCTGCCACCTTACAGAAATCCACCTTATCCTCTAACACGGTCTGGGAATATCTCTGATCATAAAACAGCGTCTGCCACTGTCGCACCATGCCAAGCACGTGGTTATTAATCACTACCTGAATAATCGGAATATTATATCTGCTCGCAGACGCCAGCACATTCATATTCATACGGAAGCATCCGTCACCGGCAATATTGATACACAGCTTATCCGGCCTACCCATTTTCGCACCGATGCATGCACCAAGTCCATAGCCCATCGTACCGAGTCCTCCGGAGGACAAAAAGCTTCTTGGCTGTGTGTATTTATAATACTGTGCCGCCCACATCTGATGCTGTCCCACATCCGTTGTAATAATTGCTTTTCCTTCGGTAACACGATCTATTTCTTCTATAATATACGGGCAGGAAAGCTGTTCGTCCTCGTATTTTAATGGAAATTTTTCTTTTAATTCTAAAATACGGGCATGCCACTGCGGATGACTCATCTGGTCAACCTTCTCATTTAAAACAGTAAGCACCTGCTTCAAATCACCCACGATTGACGCAGAGGTCTTAATATTTTTATTGATTTCAGCAGCATCCACATCAATATGTAATACCTTTGCTTTTGAAGCAAATTTCTTTGAATTACCAACAACACGGTCAGAAAAACGTGCCCCCAGCGCAATCAAAAGGTCGCATTCACTGACGCCGAGATTGGAGGTCTTGGTACCATGCATACCAATCATACCTGTATACATCTCATCCTTGCCGTCAAATGCCCCTTTTCCCATCAGGGTATCACATACCGGTGCATCAATCTTTTTCGCAAAAGCTCTGACTTCCTCACTTGCACCCGAAATAATTGCTCCGCCTCCCAGATAAATATACGGACGCTCTGCCTTACGAATCAGCTTTAATGCTGCTTCGATATCTGCCTCAGTATATTTTGATATGATATCAACCTCCTGTGGCACAGCTTTTTTATATTCGCATTTTGCTGCAGTAACATCCTTTGTTATATCCACGAGAACCGGACCCGGTCTGCCGGATTTTGCAATTAGAAATGCCTTGCGAATCGTATCTGCCAGAATGGAAACATCCTTTACGATATATCCATGCTTCGTTATCGGCATTGTCACACCTGCGATATCCACCTCCTGGAAGGTATCCTTTCCAAGCAGTGGCAGATTTACATTCGCTGTAATTGCAACCATCGGTACACTGTCCATATAAGCAGTGGCAATACCGGTTACCAGATTTGTCGCTCCCGGTCCGCTTGTTGCCATACATACACCGACCTTACCCGTTGCTCTTGCATAGCCATCAGCTGCATGAGCAGCTCCCTGCTCATGCGATGTAAGAATATGATTAATTTCTTTATGCTTATAAAGGGCATCATAAATATTAAGAATCGTTCCTCCCGGATAGCCAAATACGGTATCTACCCCCTGCTCCTTCAGACATTCGATTACAATTTCTGCACCAGTCAACTGCATATAGTTGTTTCCTCCTATACTATGTCGTTTTGTTCATTGTGATTATTTTTTCACTTCCAGAATCGCGCCTCTGTTACCGCTTGTAACAAGCTCACGATATCTTGCCAGATAGCCGGTTGTTACCTTCGGCTCTCTCGGCTGCCAATTCTTTCTTCTCTCAGCCAATACTTCATCGGAAACCTTTACATTTAATGTGTTTTCAGGAATATTGATACTGATAATATCCCCCTCCTCTACAAGAGCAATC
>JAZNIP010000266.1:0-10577 GCA_045577575.1 Lachnospiraceae bacterium
AATATCGATAGCAAAAATACTATGGAATAAAGCACTTTACTTTTGGAAAAAATAGGGTAAAATATAAGATTATCGGGTGTTACAAACGAATATGTGGGGTTTCGGCGTATTGAAAGTTGAAAGGAATGGGAACAATGAAAATGCAACGGAACATAAGACTGGGTTTTGACGAAGTAAAGGACTTTGTCGAGGCGGCTTCGAGATGTGATTTTGATATCGATATTTCGTATAATCATTATACGGTTGATGCAAAATCCATTTTAGGCGTGTACGGTCTTGATTTGACAAAAATGCTGACAGTTAGCTGCAATGGATATTGTGCTGAATTTGACAGATATTTACGAGCATTGGCAGTAGCTTGTTAATGATAAAAAGAGAAAGCTGATGGACGTAAAATTGACTCCCTTTGTAGGATAGAGTAGACTATCCCTAAAGGGAGCTTTTTGTTTTTGAGTATGTAATATGGGAGCTAGCATGCAGTTAAAAACGTCGGTTCGTAATTTAGTAGAGTTTTTTCTAAGAAGCGGAAATATTGATAACCGTCGCGGAGCTTCTTCTGAAATGGCCATGTCAGAAGGAAGCCGAATTCATCGGATGATTCAGAAACGTATGGGGACGGAATATAAAGCAGAGGTACCTTTACGCTATAGTGTGAATACTGAGCGATATGAAATCGTAATAGAGGGAAGAGCGGATGGTATTATTACAGAAGAAAACGGATTTGTGATTGACGAAATCAAGGGAACATATCGTGATTTATTTAAGATGGCAGAGCCGGTAGCGGTACATTTGGCACAGGCAAAATGCTATGCATATATGTATGCCTGTAAGCTGCCACCGGAAGAAAAAACAATAGGAGTACGAATGACCTACTGTAATCTTGATACGGAGGAAATCCGATATTTTGATTCACAGTATTTATATAAAGAATTGGAAAATTGGTTTTTGGAGCTGATTGACCGATATCGCAAATGGGCGGATATGGAGTATGAATGGAAGGAAAAACGACAGTCCTCCACCCGTTCATTGGAGTTTCCTTTTGTGTACCGAAAAGGTCAAAAGGAGCTTGTGACTTATGTATATCAGACGATTTGCCATAAACGAAAGCTGTTTTTAGAGGCTCCTACCGGAGTAGGGAAGACCATTTCGACCGTTTTTCCATCCGTGAAAGCAATAGGAGAAGGGAAGGCGGATAAGATATTTTATCTGACGGCGAAAACAATAACCCGCACGGTGGCAGAGGAAACCTTTGCTTTGCTGCGAAGTAAGGGATTGGAGTTTAAAACCGTATTGTTGACTGCCAGGGATAAAATTTGTTTTTTGCATGAGCCGGAATGCAATCCGGAGGTGTGTCCGTATGCGAAGGGACATTACGACCGTATTAATGATGCTTTGTATGACATACTGACTCATGAGGTCAATTATTCAAGAGAAAAAATACTGGAATACGCAGATAAGCATCAGGTTTGCCCTTTTGAAATGGGACTGGACATCAGTTTGTTTTGTGATGCGATTGTGTGTGATTACAATTATGTTTTTGACCCACATGTATATTTACGTCGTTTTTTTGCAGAAGGAAATAAGGACGAATACCTCTTTCTTGTGGATGAAGCCCATAATCTGGTAGAACGCGGACGTGAGATGTATAGTGCTTCTCTTTGGAAAGAAGAGTTTTTGGAGCTGAAACGGGAGATAAAAGAGGTTGATAAGCGGATTGGTCAGCAGCTTGACAAGTGCAATCGAGAGCTGCTTACATTGAAAAGAGAATGCGAGAACTATAAAATTCTGGATACCTTTGCGCCATTTGTGATGTCGCTTACAAGATTGCATTCTTCACTAAATGAATTTCTGGAGGAGAGAGAAGAAAAGGCATTGTCCGGACTTCGAAAAACGGTTCTTGAGTTTTATTTTAAGATATCACATTTTCTGGAAATGTATGAGCTGATGGATGAAAATTATGAGGTATATACCAGATTAGAAGAAGATGGAAGATTTTTGATTCGGCTGTTTTGTGTTAATCCGGCAAATAATTTGCATGCCTGTATGGAGCGTGCAGTGAGTACCACGCTTTTTTCGGCAACGCTGCTTCCGATTCAATATTATAAAAAGCTTCTGGGAGGAGAAGCGCAGGATTTTGAGGTTTATGCAGAGTCAACCTTTGATTGTCGCAAATGCGGATTGTATATAGGCGGAGATGTAACCACCCGGTATACCAGAAGAGGGCAGGAGGAGTATCGTCGAATTGCCTGTTACATATATGAAACGGTCAATAAGCGATATGGAAATTATATGATATTCTTTCCTTCCCATTCTTTTTTGCAACAGGTTTATGACATTTATGCAAGGGAATTCTGGGATAAGGCAACACAGGAATGTATTTTGCAGGAATCACATATGAATGAACGTGCCAGAGAAGATTTTTTGCGCCGTTTTTCGGTGAATGAGGATTGTGATTTCTCTGATTTGATACAGATGGAGATTGAAATAGAGGAGGAAAAAAGCCTGCTTGGCTTTTGTGTTATGGGAGGCATTTTCAGTGAAGGAATTGACTTAAAAAACGATAGTTTGATTGGTGCAATTATTGTGGGTACAGGGATTCCGCAGGTATGTCCTGAACGGGAAATATTAAAGCAGTATTTTGACCGAGAGGACGGAAATGGCTTTGATTATGCATATCGCTACCCGGGGATGAATAAGGTGCTTCAATCGGCAGGCCGGGTTATTCGTACGGCAGAGGATGTGGGCATTGTGGCACTGCTGGATGAACGATTTGAAAATCCGTCCTATAAGAGATTGTTCCCGAGAGAATGGAAAGACTGC
This sequence comes from Lachnospiraceae bacterium, assembly GCA_045577575.1. Classification (GTDB taxonomy): domain Bacteria; phylum Bacillota; class Clostridia; order Lachnospirales; family Lachnospiraceae; genus VSOB01. Next base: position 2,821 of record JAZNIP010000266.1, read on the forward strand.
GAAAGAGTAACAATGGAAAGCATCGGGAAGCGAATAGAGCGTTTTTGGGATGAATGGCTCTAAAGCGGACTGCGCAGCAGCGCAATTTCTTCTTTGTAAGGAGCAACGGTTTCTTTTGGGTTAGTCGGAGAAGGAATATAAGGAGTTTCTAAGATTTTAGGAATGCTGATAAAATCAGGGTGATGGACTATGGCTTTTAGAGCATTGAGGCCGATGGTACCCTGTCCGATGTTGGCATGCCTGTCTTTAGAAGCTCCTTTTGCATTTTTACTGTCATTGATATGAAAAACAGCAATCTGTTCTTTACCAATCAGGCGATGAAGCTGCTCTGTTACACCGTCAAAATCGTTTACAATATCATAGCCGGCATCGTTGACATGACATGTATCAAAGCATATTCTGAGCTTTTGAGAATGAATGACTCCGTCATAAATGGCAGCGAGCTCTTCAAAAGAACGACCGAGCTCAGAGCCTTTCCCTGACATGGTTTCCAGTGCAATATAGCAGGGGGTATCTGAGGTCAGAACGGCATTCAGCCCTTCGATTATCCGAGCAAGCCCCTTTTGGCTTCCGGCTCCTACATGAGAGCCGGGGTGTAATATCAGAGTATGACTGCCCATTGCGGCAGTTCGTTCGATTTCTAAGGCGAGAAATTCGGTTGCGAGTTCAAAAACCTCCGGTTTTATGGTATTGGCAAGGTTAATAATATATGGAGCGTGCACGACAAAATCGGTAATGCCGGAGCGTTTCATGAGCTCCTGTCCCTGAGATATCCACAATTCAGACAGAGGCTTTCTTTTTGTGTTTTGAGGTGCTCCGGTATAGAGCATAAAGGTATCGGAATGATAGGAAAGAGCTTCCTTTACAGAGCCCAGAAACATTTCTTTTCCATGCATGCCGACATGGGAACCAAGTTTGATTTTAGCTGTATTTTTGCTCATATAGTAGTCAACCTTTCTGATGCAATCAAGATATTGTATAAATAGCAGTTGCTATTTTATTGTTTTGGTCTACATAATAGTTTTTTGAAAGTAGTTATGTAGATGGTACTTTTTTGCCGTTTTTTGTCGAAAGAAAAAAATAATTGTCAAATTTTGAAGGGCTGACAGTCATTTTTAGTAAAAATGACTGAAGTGTCAGTGTGGATAACTATGTGGAAAGTGGGGATTTCTCGGCATTCTGACACTTAAAAATGGTTTGGGTGTCAGGTGCCGAAAAAAAGTGCTTGCAAGACGAGTTGCAAAAATAAAAGTGCATAATGATGTTTTATGTAAACATTATAAAGTACTGGATATATATTCACAAAGCTCTGTGACATGTTCTGCATTGGTTGCCCATGAGGTACAGAAGCGGACAGCATGAGTACCGTCAGGAAGAGTAGCCCAATGACTGAAGGAATATCGTTCACTCAACGCATTTAGCTGTGCCTGAGTGAGAATCGGGAATTGCTGATTGGTGTAGGAATCATAGTAAAAGGGGATTCCCTTTCTTGCAAAAGCATCCTTAATCTGCATAGCCAGAGTAATGGCATGACGTGAAACCTCCATATACAAATCATTCGTAAAGAGTGTTTCAAATTGTATACCGAGTAATCTTCCTTTTGCCAACATGGCACCATGCTGTTTGATAAAGTAACGGAAATCTTTTTTTAATAAAGGATTGTTAATGACAACTGCTTCACCAAAAAGGGCACTGACCTTTGTTCCTCCAATATAAAATACATCACATAAAGAAGCGATGTCTGCCAGAGTTAAATCGTTTTGTAAGGAAGCAAGTCCGTAGCCAAGCCGCGCACCGTCCAAAAAGAGCGGAAGAGAGAGCTCTTTGCAGACTGCACTGATTTGTGTCAGCTTTTCCTTAGAATAAAGAGTTCCGTTTTCTGTTGGTTGAGAGATATAGACCATACCCGGTTGGACAATGTGTTCGTGGTCACTGTCGTTAAAATGGGCATTGTAATAGTCGCGAATGGAATCAGCACTAATCGTTCCGTCTTCTGTTGGAAGAGCAAGTACTTTATGACCTTTTGCCTCGATAGCACCGGTTTCGTGTACGTTAATATGCCCTGTATCCGCACACAGTACACCCTGATAAGGGCGCAGAATAGATGAAATAACAACGGTATTGGTCTGTGTACCGCCAACGAGGAAATGGACATCTGCGTCAGGGGCAGAGCAAGCCTGTCGAATCAATGCGCGTGCGTTGTCACAATGAATATCGTTGCCATAGCCCGGTGTCTGTTCGAAATTTGTCTCTGTCAGACGTTTCAAAATGAGCGGATGTGCTCCTTCCAGATAATCACATTCAAATCGTATCATTGGTAGTTCCTCCTATATTTTAAAAATATTTTTTATTGTAAACTTGTTTTCTGAAATCATAAGTCCTGCCAGCGTTAAAACAGAGCCTAAGATGGCAGCAGGCGTCATAACCTCCTTTAGAAGAAGGGAGGATGCAATAATGGTGGTAACCGGAACTGCATAGATATAGACACTTGCAGTCATGGTACCCAGAACTTTTAAGGCATAGTTCCAGATGGCAAAACAGACGGCACAGGCTCCGATACCGAGATAAATAAGGTTGCCGGAATATATCGGATATTTTAATGCGGTAATATCCGGTGAAAACGGTAGAAAGAACAAAAGCGGTATCATAAAAAGGAGTCCGTACAGAAATATGCGCCTCGTTATCAGAACAATGGAATGCCCGGTAGCATTGATATGTTTCATGACAACGGAATATACTGCCCAGAGGGCAGCAGCCGAAAGTGCCAGAAAATCACCCATAGGATTTAGATGTAGCTGAGACATATCCGTAAAAGTAATCAGACCGATACCGACAATGGCAAAGAAAAAGCCGATTAAAAAGGCGGGTGTAACACGGTCACCCTGTTTCAGTACATGAGAAAGCAATACGGTAAAAAACGGTGCTGTTGAAACAATCACGCCCACGTTGGAGGCAGTCGTATAGGTAAGAGAAATATTTTCAAAAAGATAATATAAAGTAACCCCGGAAAGACCGGCAAGAGCCATAAGAAGCTCCTGGCGGAGTGTTGTTCCCGTAAAACGTTTTGGACAGGCTATGTAAAGCGTAGCGAGTCCCAGTAAGAACCGGATAAACAGAATTTCTACCGGAGTATACGCAATTAACAGATACTTTGTGGAAATAAAAGTAGTTCCCCATATCAAGACACAGGTGATGCAGAGAAGATGCCCTAGAATGCGTTTATTTTTCATTTGTATCCTCCCAAAGAAGCGACAGATAATTTTCAAAAATAACGCCCTCCTTTATCGGAACATCTGCGTTTGCAGACGCTTCGACACAGATGCGGATAAAGTCAGCGGCTTTTTTTACAGCGGCTTCAAAAGAAATACCGTTTAAAAGAGCAGCGGTAAGAATGGAAGCAAAAATATCTCCGGTTCCGGGACGTGCTTCGCCGTTTGTGGCTGTTCGGTAAGAAAAAGTATGAATGCCGGCAGCTGTTTTTTCAGAACAGTAATTTGTGACAACTGTGTCGTTTACTATTCCGGTTATGGCAACATGGGTTGGTCCCATGAAATGCAGTTTTTCGGATAGACTTTGTAAAAAAGAATCATTAACATTATTGTGGGGAAACGGAGTGTCAGTTAACAGACATGCTTCTGTCAGGTTAGGTGTCAGAACAGTTGCAAAAGAAATTAAATGCTTCATTTCTCTGCAAAGCTCTTCGGTCACAATGCGGTAGAGTTTTCCGTGGTCCCCCATTACCGGATCAATTAAAATGAGAGGATGAGCGGCAGCAGACTGCTGTTTTAAAAATGCGCTTACACTGTGAAATTGCTTCGGGGAATTCAGAAAACCGCAATAGATACCGTCAAAAGTAAGACCAAGAGTGTCATAGCCGTTCAGATAAGGAGAGAGACCTTCTGTCAAATCCTGATAATAATAGGAATGAAATCCCATATGATTGGAAAAAACAGAAGTAGGTACAGGACATGCCTGTACCTTCATTGCATTGATAATTGGGAGAACCACTGCCAATGAGCAGCGGCCAAAGCCCGTTAAGTCATTGATTACAGCTGCTTTTTTAGGAATTGCAGCAGAAAAAAGCTGTTTCATGGAATCCGCCTTCCGTTTCTAAAATCGTATGTTAAATCAGTCTTTCCTATTGTAATCAATAACCTGCCTTTTTTCAAGACGGAGTATAGCCAAGTGCTTTTGTGATGGCAGGGCGGATTGCCATGCTAAGAGGAACGGCAACAATGACAGCAATAATTCCGTTTGCCACGGAAGCAATTCCCTTTTGTCCTACTGCCAATATTACTGCTTCAAAGGGCATTTGAAGGAGAAAGTAGGATTCAACAAAGCTTTTGGATAAATATAAAATCACATAGGTGAGGGCACCTGTAGTTGCGGCTATGGAGCTGAAAAAAACCAGATTGCTTTTCTGCTTCCAGTGTTGGTATAGCATGCCGGTAACCCAGGCCATCAAAAACTTGAATACAAAGGTAAGCGGGGCAGAGGTTATGTAAGCAGGATTGGTCAAATCAAAGAAAGCAGAGCCGATACCGGCAGCCAGACCACCCGAAACCGGTCCGAGTAATAAGCCACTTAGCTGACACAGGACATTTCCCATATGCAGTCGGGTATTTCCGATAGCAGTCGGAATCGGAATTTGTAAAAAGGCAGATGTGACATAGACCATTGCAGACATTAAGCCTACTAACGTAATTTCACGGATAGTAATTTTTTTGTTCATGTGAATATCTCCTTGCTAATAAAATTTAATCAGACACAAACCGCCAAAGGGCAGCAGTGTTTTTGTCTTGTAACGTTACGGTGATGGATTTTATTATACTTATGAGTGGTATTGTTTAAATAGCCAATTAGTTGGTTTTTGACCATGCCAGTTTAATGCGTCAGAATCCAATTGTTAATTTGTGAAAGTTTTGTTAAGAATTTCCTGTGATAATTGACGAAGAGGAAAAATGAACGTAAACTTAAATTTCAGATATGGAGGAATTCACATGAAACGATACTTGAAATATGTAAAACCTTATTGGAAATCTTTTGTGTTTGGTCCAATTTTAATGATAACGGAAGTGATTGGAGAAGTACTGCTTCCGGCTTTTATGGCAAAAATTATTAATATTGGTGCAGCAGAGCACAATATTCCTTATATTATCGGCATGGGCGGTATTATGCTTGTGACGGCGCTATTGATGATGGCTGGAGGCATTGGCGGAGCGTACTTTGCTGCCAGAGCGGCAATCAGCTTTGCAGCAGATTTGCGTAGTGATGTGTTTAAAAAGGTACAGAGCTTTTCTTTTCAGAACATTGATGCCTTTAGTACCGGTTCCCTTGTTACAAGACTGACAAATGATATTACTCAGGTACAGAACGTAATTATGATGGGACTGCGTATGCTCCTTCGTGCGCCGGGAATGCTGATTGGTGCTGTTATTATGGCGTTTATTATGAATCCGAGTCTGGCAGTGATATTATTGGTAGTTATTCCGCTTCTGGCGATTGCAATCGGCATAATTATCAAAACAGCCTTTCCCAGATTTGAAATGATGCAGAAAAAGATAGATGCGGTCAATTCTCGGATTCAGGAAACCTTGACTAATGTGCGGATTATCAAATCCTTTGTGCGGGGAGATTTTGAAGAGGGGAAATTTGCAGAGGCAAACATGGATTTGAAGGAATCCGGCTTGTCAGCATTTAAGGTTGTGATTCTGAATATGCCGGTGATGATGCTTGCCATGAATATTACTACACTTGCTGTTGTATGGGTGGGCGGAAAGCAGGTGCTTGCAGGAAGTATGCCGGTTGGTGATTTGACTGCTTTTACTACTTATATTGTACAGGTGCTTATGTCTCTTATGATGCTTGCTATGGTACTTTTGCAGAGCAGCCGTGCGGTAGCCAGTCTGAAGCGCATTACGGAGGTATTGGATACGGATATCGATTTGACGGATGAATTATCTGCCAGAAAGGATGCTGTTATTACAAATGGTGCAATTGAATTTAAAAATGTATCTTTTTCCTATTACAAGGGAAATCAGGAAAAGGTGCTTGCAGATATATCATTCCGGATAGAAGCAGGAGAAACGGTAGGAATCATAGGCTCTACCGGCTGCGGAAAAACAACTCTTGTACAGCTGATTCCGCGGCTTTATGATACCGATGACGGTGGTGTATTTGTAGATGACATTAATGTCAGGGACTATTCTCTGCGTCATTTACGTGACAGTGTAGGTATGGTACTTCAAAAAAATGTGTTATTTTCCGGTACAATAGCAGAGAATTTGCGCTGGGGAGACGAGAATGCGGATATGGAAGCAATTATGACAGTAGCGTCAGATGCTCAGGCGGCAGAGTTTATCGCTTCTTTCCCAGAACAGTATGAGACAAATTTAAGTCAGGGCGGTGTCAATGTGTCAGGAGGTCAAAAACAGAGACTCTGTATTGCCAGAGCACTTTTGAAGAAGCCGAAAATACTGATTCTGGATGACAGTACCAGTGCAGTGGATACGGCAACGGAAGCACAGATTAGAAAAAGCTTTTCTACTACATTAAAGGATACGACGAAGATTATCATTGCACAGCGCATTTCTTCCGTGATGGATGCGGATAAGATTATTGTTATGGAAGAAGGAAGAATCGCAGATATGGGTGTTCACAAAGAGTTATTGTCACGGTGCGAGACTTATCGGGAAATTTATGAATCCCAGATGGATAAGGAGGTGAGCGCGTAATGGCAAGACCAGGAGCAACCTCCGGACCGGGAGGAAGACATAAAGGGATGCTTGCTACGGGCAAACCGAAGGACACGAAAAAGACAATCAAGCGTCTGGCTTCTTATCTGGAGCAGGACAAAGGGAAATTGGCAATTGTACTGTTTTGTGTAGTTATTACCGCCTTGTCCTCACTGGCAGGCTCATATATGCTGCGTCCCATTATCAACGGATTGACTTCAGGACAGGGAAGCGTGACATTTTTGGCAAAATCCATATTTATGATGCTGTTGATTTATGCAGCCGGTATTCTGTCTCAGTATTTTCAGGCGAGAATTATGATTGATGTTTCCCAGCGGGCGTTACAGAAGCTGAGAAATGATTTGTTCTGTAAAACCCAGAAGCTGCCGGTACGCTTTTTCGACAGCAATCCTCACGGAGATGTTATGAGCCGGTTTACCAATGATGTGGATGCGGTTGGCGAGATGCTGAATCAGACACTGGTGCAGATTATTTCCGGTGTCATTAGTATTATAGGTACATTTTCCCTGATGCTGTATACGAATATTTATCTTACCCTTGTAACCATTGTGATGCTACCGCTGATGATGAAGGCAGGACAAATGGTGGCAAAGCGGAGCCGGAAATATTATCAGGCGCAGCAGGAAGCACTGGGTAAGCTGAATGGATATATTGAAGAAACGGTAACCGGACAAAAGGTAGTAAAGGTATTCTGCCACGAGGAACAGGCAATTGAGGATTTTGAACAGCACAACCGGACACTGCGTGAAAAGCAGTTGGGAGCACAGTTTTTTGGTGGTATCATGGGACCTGTTATGGGAAATCTGAGTCAGGTCAATTATACGCTGACTGCAGTAGTGGGCGGTATTCTTTGTGTGACAAGAGGCTTTGATGTGGGCGGACTTACCGTGTTTGTGAATTATTCCAGACAGTTCAGCCGTCCGATTAATGAGCTGGCGATGCAGATGAATATTATTTTTTCCGCATTGGCCGGTGCAGAACGGGTTTTCAAAATTATGGATG
>JAZNIP010000267.1:0-2669 GCA_045577575.1 Lachnospiraceae bacterium
CTCCATTACAGAGTGTGTACATCGGACCTCCTACTAAGCTGCCGTTTTCATCCCGTATCCGATATTTCACTGCCAGCATGCTCTCTGCAAATTTTGTGGAAAGTCCTGCAAATGCCGCCACTACCATCCACAAAAGTGCACCCGGTCCTCCCAGCACCATTGCGGTAGCCACTCCTACAATATTTCCGGTTCCTATCGTTGCTGCCAGCTCTGTTGTCAAGGAGGAGAGTGGCGATATCCCGTCCGCTCCCTTTTCCGGCGCATCCTTTCCCAAAATGCATTTCAATGCATAGCCCAGATTCCGAATCGGCAAAAACTGCATTCGAATAAGCAAAAAAAGACCGCTGCCCAGCATAAATGCCAGCATCCACGGTCCCCATAAAAAAGTATTCCATTGTTTCAAAAGTTGCGCCATAGCATCGTTCCCGTCTCATCCGTTACAGCAACTATATGAAGCAATGACGCAGTTTATTCCCATCGCTGCCTTTCCGGCAGCCCATAAAGTTACCGATAAAAATTTATTACCCAAAAAGCATGGCAAGCACCGGTATTGTCACAAGAGATGCCACGGTCGTAATGAAAGTTCCCTGTGCCATCAATTTCTCATCCGCATTGTACTGAAGGCAAAGCATCGTTCCGTTTGTCGCAACCGGCATCGCTGAAATAATCACGCATACACCCAAAAGCAATGCATCTGCCACAAACATCCGATAAATAAAAAAGATTGCTATCGGAAGAATCAACAAGCGAAATGCTGCAAATAAATAAACTTTTCTGTTGCTGAACATTTCTCTTACCGGCATTTCTGCTAAGGAAGAACCGATTACCATCAATGCCGCCGGCGTCGTTATATCTCCTAACATCTTACAGGTATCTCCAATAATTGCCGGTGCCTTCAATCCGGTAAATGCAAGAAAAATAGCTACAATCGACGCAATCAAGCATGGCGTCAGGAATGTTTTCCACGAAACTGCACTTTTTACCGCAGCCCCGTCCTCGCCCCGCATCAATGCCGCACTCTTTTGAATAAAAACAACTCCAACCGAAAATGCCAAAAAATTAAAGGGCAAATTAAATACACAGGTATAAAATACCGCTTTATCCCCAAAAATGGCCTGTGTAACGGGATATCCGATAAATCCCACATTGGCAAAGGCTGTCATAAATCGATAAATTCCCTCTTCTGACTTTTTAACCAAAAGCAGCTTAGGTACAAGCAATGCTCCGAGCAGCAGCACAAGGTAGCTGGAAGATGCCACTATAAATAATCCGAGTATTTCCTTTGGTCCGGGCAGATTGTTTTGATTCAAAACCGACGAAAGCGTCACTCCGGGAATCGCAACATGAAGCACCAGCCTTGTTACATGAAGCCGGGCTTCCTTTCCGAATGCCCCACATTTGCAGGAAACATAGCCAATAATAATGATAAGAAATAATTGTATCATTTTACTGAATACATAAAAAAAATCCATTTTTCTCTCCTCTTTCCTTAAAACGTAAGCCTCATATCATTCCATGTCACATTCCCATGCACCGATGCAGAAATCCCCTCATTAATGAAACCAAAGCTTTCATAATAAGGTATCAGTTCCTGTTTACAGGTTAATACAATTCCAGCTCTCCCCTGACTTTTACTTTCTTTTATTACATGCTTCATAAGCATTGCCGCACATCCTCTGCGCCGATACCCCGGAAGGACATCCAATCCGAATATCATCTGCCATTTGCCGCTTTCCTTGTGCAGCTCTGCTTCTTCGTACATATCATCCGACAGCCATGCCTTATCCGTGACCATTCCATTCACAAAACCGATTATTTTTGTATCCTCCTCAAGCAGCCAGAAATGATCTGCAAATACCTCCAAACGCTTTTGAAAGGTCTGTCTGTCAGCCGCTTCTGCAGCCGGAAAGCATATTGCCTCCACTTCGGTAATCGCCTCCAAATCAGCTGGTGTTGCCGTTCTTATCTTCATTTGTCATACTCTCCTCATAGTATCTTCATTTTCGACTAAATTACACTCTAAATTTTATCATCCTTCTATATATACACCCGCTTCCATAATATTTGCAAGCCTGATTTCAAAGCATACTCTTTTCTATAAGTCAAAAAAGAGAGGACAGATTTTAGTTTCTGTCCTCTCTCCGATTAAATCTATTCTTCTATTTTTTCATAACGGCTGAAAATCTTATCGCTGCCGCATACATGCTTAGAACCATCCTCATCGATAATCAGATAATCTCCTTCACCGATAAATGTCCTGCCACGTCGATGTGTAATATAGGGGCAAACAATCTTTCCGTCCTCCCGTTCTATTTTCACCAGACTGTCCGTTACAATCCAACCCTTTGTGACAACATCTGACCATAACTCAAAGCCATCTTCCATTCCTTTTCCCACTTCATAGGCAAAAACCTCTGCGCAAATTCCAACTCTACGACACTTCATAGGACACCTCCCACTCAAAAATACCTCTTATTTCCAAATATCTGCTTTTCTGTCTATATTATACCATAATCCAGCCAAAATGTCCGAATAATTTTCGAGATTTTCGAGAAATTTCTTCACAATTCAAATATTATATGTAATAAAGACATAAAATGCCATAAATAATCGGTTGATGAAGCAAATAAATCAGCAAGGAATGTCTTCCAAGCCATTCCAGCCCTACT
>JAZNIP010000268.1:0-7248 GCA_045577575.1 Lachnospiraceae bacterium
AATCGCCGGTGAATCGGTCAGCAGCATACAGAGTCTGTCGATACCGTAGCCGATGCCGCCTGTAGGTGGCATACCGATTTCCAGTGCGTTCAGGAAGTCTTCGTCTGTTGTGTTAGCTTCCTCGTCGCCTGCTGCCAGAGCTTCTTCCTGAGCCTTGAAACGTTCTCTCTGGTCAATCGGATCATTTAATTCGGAATATGCGTTACACATTTCCCAACCGTTCATGAACAGCTCGAAACGCTCTACATAATCCGGATTCTCCGGTTTCTTCTTGGTAAGCGGAGAAATTTCAATCGGATGATCCATAACAAAGGTCGGCTGAATCAGATGCTCTTCTACAAACTCTTCAAAGAACAGGTTGATGATATCGCCCTTCTTATGTCTGTCCTCAAATTCCACATGCTTTTCTTTTGCAATGGCTCTTGCTTCTTCCAGTGTGTGGATTTCATTGAAATCAACACCGGCATATTTCTTAACGGCATCAACCATTGTGATTCTCTCAAATGGCTTGCCTAAATCCATTTCGATTCCTTTGTAAGTGATGGTTGTGGTACCGAGAACCTCCTGCGCTACATGGCGGAACATGTTCTCTGTCAAATCCATCATTCCATTATAATCGGTATAAGCCTGATAAAGCTCCATCAGAGTGAATTCCGGATTGTGTCTTGTGTCAAGACCTTCGTTACGGAATACACGACCGATTTCGTATACTCTTTCCAGACCGCCTACGATTAATCTCTTCAAATATAATTCCAGAGAAATACGAAGTTTGAAGTCCTCGTCCAGTGCATTGAAATGTGTTTCAAACGGCCTTGCCGCTGCACCGCCTGCATTGGATACGAGCATCGGTGTTTCCACCTCCAAAAAGCCCTGTCCGTCCAGATATCTACGGATCGTTGCGATAATTTTAGAACGTTTGATAAAGGTATCCTTTACCTCCTCGTTCATAATCAGGTCTGTATATCTCTGACGATAACGAATATCTGTATTGGTCAATCCATGATATTTTTCCGGCAAAATCTGTAAGCTCTTGGACAGCAGAGTTACCTTTGCTGCATGAATGGAGATTTCTCCCGTCTTTGTCTTAAATACTTCACCTTCGATACCTACGATATCGCCCACATCATACTTTTTAAATTCTGCATAGGATTCTTCTCCGATGCTGTCTCTCGCAACATAGGACTGAATGTTTCCCTTTAAATCCTGAATATTGCAGAAGGATGCTTTTCCCATGACACGCTTAGACATAATACGTCCTGCCAGGGATACATTTTTACCTTCCAGCTCTTCAAACTGCTCTTTTACATCCATACTGTGATGTGTTGCATCATATTTTGTAATCTGGAACGGGTCTTTTCCCTTTTCCTGAAGTGCTGCAAGTTTTTCTCTTCTTACCTTCAAAAGCTGGTTTAAATCCTGCTCCTGTGGTTTATTCTGTGTTTCTCCCACGTCTGACACTCCTTTTTAATTGCTTCTCTGGATTTCCAGTACCTTGTATTCTAAAACGCCTGCCTGTGTTTCTACAGCCACAACATCTCCTGCCTGTTTTCCCATCAGAGCTCTTCCTACCGGTGACTCATTCGAAATCTTACCTTTCAGGCTGTTTGCTTCTGTGGAACCTACAATTTTATATTCCAACTCTTCGTTAAATTCCATATCCAGAATTTTAACACGGCAGCCAATGTTGATTTTATCCAAATCTACTTCGTCTTCTACGACTACTTCCGCATTCTTTAAGATTTTTTCCAGTTCTTCGATTCTGGCTTCGATGTCACGCTGCTCATCCTTTGCTGCATCATATTCTGCATTTTCAGACAAGTCACCCTGTTCTCTTGCTTCTTTAATTTTCTGTGCTACTTCCTGACGTTTGTTTACTTTCAGTTCATGCAGCTCGTCTTCGTATTTTTTCAGACCTTCATACGTTAATATATTTTTCTTTTCTTCCATGATGTGCGCCCACCTCTCCATATCGCAATCTCTTCATTTTGCGCGCATGTTCCCATGCTCAATAACTCGCATATTATACCGTATCTTTCAGCAAAGTGTCAAGGGCATTGTGAGGGGATAAATACGGAATTTTCCTGCATTTTACCGAAATCACATGTCTTTTTCCTTCTGCCCGGTAAAAATCCATATAGACAGAGTCCTCGGGCAGATTACGCAGACATTTTCTCCCTCTTTCTCCCCAATCCAATATTAAAGTTCTTTTTTCCCGAAAACGCAGTCTTACATCATCCGAAACGCAACGAATGGACAATCCGAATTCCTCATAGCAGTTCTCCGATAATGCCTCCCATACCTCTGCTCTTTCTGTTACAACTGTGACATAATTATATTCTCCGCATATTTGTGACACAAATGTCACCTCTTGCACAATCTCTTCTCCATCCAGTACAATCAACTGTTCCGCGCCGTATACTGCTTCCAGTTCCTTTCGCTGCCATGCATAATATTTTTCCAGCAGCTCTGTCGGATATCCACCCTCTTCCCATGCGCAAAAAAGAAATGCATCTCCATCGGTGGATTCCTGCATTTCTCTCTTTCGTATCCGTTTCTTTAATTTTACTAACGTTTTCTGTTCCCGGCATCCTGCTTCCCGCACATCCTTTCCCGGATGCCAAGTCATTCCTTCCATTGCATATCCCTCTACCGGATAGTCCAAAAAGCTGCATTGCCTTTCTGTTATCGCATAAGGTCGTCCGAAAAGCTTTGCCAAACGCTGTTTTATATCATATTTTAGATTCTTTTTCTGTATCGGCAAATGCACCGTATAACAATAAATAATTTTTTTCATACGACAGTATATGCTTACTGCCACAAAATATCCATGACTTTTTTTAATTCATCCATTGTTTCCACTTCATTAATCTGCTGGCGTATTTTAGCAGAATGAGGATAACCGGTAGTATACCAGGACACATGCTTACGCATTTCTCTTATCCCGATGTATTCTCCTTTACAGGCAAGCTGAAGCGCCGCATGCTCCAATATGGTTTCCCGCACTTCCTTTGCAGAGGGTTTTTCCGGCATCGCTCCCGACTCAAGATAGTCCCGAATCTGTCCTATCAGCCACGGATTTCCCCTGACAGCTCTCCCAATCATGATACCGTCACAGCCGGTTTCCAACAGCATTCTCTCAGCCGATGCTCCATCCGTTATATCGCCGTTTCCGATAACAGGTATCCGCACTGCTTCTTTTACCTGCCTTATAATATCCCAATCAGCACTTCCGGCATAATACTGCTCTCTTGTCCTGCCATGCACTGCTACTGCAGCCGCTCCCGACTCCTGTGCTATATGCGCCATTTCTACTGCATTAACATGCCCCTCATCAAAGCCCTTTCGAATCTTTACCGTTACCGGCTTACGGATTGCCTTTACGGTCTTCTCAATAATTTTTCCCGCCAACAGCGGATTTTTCATTAATGCAGAGCCTTCTCCATTGTTTACTACCTTAGGTACCGGGCATCCCATGTTGATATCCAGCACCGCAAAAGGACGATGCTCTATCTTTTTTGCCATTTCACTGATGATATCCGGGTCAGAACCAAAGAGCTGCAGAGACACAGCACCCTCCTGCGGATGAATTTCCATTAATTCATCCGTGTTTTTATTTTTATAAAAAATTGCCTTTGCACTGACCATCTCCATGCAGGCCAGCCCGACCTCCCACCTGGCACAGAGCAAACGAAAAGGCAGGTCTGTTACACCTGCCATAGGAGCCAGTATGAGATTGTTTTTTAGGGTGACATCCCCTATCTGCAACGTTCTTATAAGCTTTTTCGTCATTTCTTCTTTCCTGTAATGTCCGCATTCTTTTCATAGATAATCCGCAGACCATCCAATGTCAATGCACTATCATAAATATCTATGGAATCTGTTTCCTCGGAAATCATTCTTCCCAAGCCTCCGGTTGCTACAACCTTTAAGTTATCATAGCCGGTTTCTTTTTTCATCTGCTTAATAATATATTCCGTCTGACCAATCTGACCATATACAAGACCTGCCTGCATACTGGAAATGGTCTCCTGTGCCAAAATGGATTTCGGCTTTTTAATCTCTACCTCCGGCAGCTTTGCTGCACTCTGAGAAAGTGCCATCAGAGAAATACGAAGTCCCGGAGCAGTCACTCCTTCGCTAAAGCTTCCGTCCTCACGAATCAAATCATAGGTGGTAGCCGTACCAAAATCCAGCACAAGCACCGGACCGCCATACTTTTCATAAGCTGCTACCGCATCTACAATACGGTCTGCTCCCACACCACGCGGATTTTCACCGGATATTTTAATTCCGGTCTTTACCCCCGGTCCTACTATCAACGGCTTCTGATGAATGTATTTTACCATCGCTCCGGTTAGCGAATGCATGATATTCGGCACAACGCTCGCCATACTGATACCATCAATCTCCTTTATGGAAATGCCGTTGATACGCAGCAGCTCCATGATTGCAATACCGAACTCATCCGAAGTACGGGGCAGCTTAGTCGTAATACGAAAGCTCTTTAACAGCTCTTTTCCCTTGTATACACCGAATGTAATGTTTGTATTTCCAACATCTACAACTAATAACATGCTTCGTCCTCCTCAAGCAGCTCGGATATATCTTCTTTTAAAATCAGCGCCCGGTAATATAGGCTCAGAGACCTGAGCAGCTCCTCACGCTTTCTGTATATTTCCTTTACAAGCAGTCCGCTACTGATTTCATCATAATAAATATCGTTTTCCTCTGCATCGGTTTCCAATGATACCCCGCCATCTGCTTCGAATACAATCGTAAAAATTCCTCCCACCTCTTCGGTAAACAGCACACAGATGATGTGCAGTTCATCCTGAATGGACTTCGGAATCCGCTTGAATGCTTCATTAAAATAATATTTTCTGTCGTATGCGTTAGCACCGCACAATATCATACGTTCCTCAGACATAGCCATACAATCCTCTCACCGATACTTCTCCGGCATATACCGCCTCAACTTGACCGTCCGCCCGCTCTACGAGCAGCTCACCTGTCTCGGTAACTCCTTTTGAAATTCCGGTATATTCTCCCATAGCATCCAGTATTTTTACTTCTCTGCCACAATTTATCAGATGAGCATTATAGCTTTCCAAAATACCGGACAGATTATGCCATTTTACAAAGGTAGCATAATCCTCTTCAAGCTGTTCCAATACAGACGCTATCAGTTCGCATCGCTCCGGCTTTTTTCCCGTCTCCAGATACAGAGAGGTTGCCGTTTCTTTAAGCTCCTCCGGAAACACTTCCGTTCCTGCATTGATGCCGATACCCAATATAATATGTCCTATTTTCCCTTTTTCCAGACACATTTCCGTCAAAATACCGACAGCTTTTTTTCCATTTATCACAATGTCATTCGGCCATTTGATAAAAGCTGACACTCCTGTCATCCTTTCAAGAGTCAGCGCCACACTATGCGCTGCCACAAGCGTCAGCACAGATGCCTCATCCGGTGCTATTTCCGGTCGCAGTATCAGACTCATGGCAACCATCGTACCCGGCTCCTGCTGCCAACTGCGACCACGCCTGCCGCGCCCTGCCGTCTGCATATCCGCCACCACGAGCGTACCATGCACTGCCCCTTCCTTTGCCAACCTGTCTGCCTGCAGGTTTGTGGAATCAGTTTGCTCAAAGCAGACAATCTGCTGTCCCAGCACCTTTGTCCGCATACAGCTATGCAGACGCTCCAAAGACAAATCTGCCGCTTCTGTCAAATGCTCCTGCATCAAAACTGCGCACCCATCGTTGCAGCCATAACAGCCTTGATTGTGTGCATACGGTTCTCTGCCTCATCAAATACTACCGACTGAGCAGATTCAAACACCTCATCTGTGACTTCCATCTCGGTAATGCCAAAGCGTTCTCCCATTTCCTTGCCGATTTTTGTATTTAAATCATGGAATGCAGGCAGACAGTGCAGGAAAATTGCCTGCGGTCCTGCCAGCTCCATAATCTGTTTGTTTACCTGATATGGGGACAAATCATTGATTCGCTCTGTCCATACTTCATCCGGCTCTCCCATAGAAACCCATACATCGGTACAAATAACGTCAGCATCCTTTACTGCCTCCTGTGGATTGTCGGAAAGAGTAATTGTCGCACCTGTCTCTTTGGCAATCTCTTTACAAATATCTACCAATTCTTTTTCCGGGAAATATTTTTTCGGCGCACATGCCGTAAAATCCATACCCAGCTTTGCACAGACTACCATATAAGAATTTCCCATATTGTAACGGGCATCCCCCATATAAACCATCTTTGTACCCTTTATTTTACCGAGGTGCTCACGAATCGTCAGAATATCTGCCAGCATCTGCGTCGGATGGAATTCATTGGTCAGACCGTTCCACACCGGGACACCTGCATACTCTGCCAGCTCCTCTACGATTTCCTGTCCGTAGCCACGGTATTCAATACCGTCAAACATACGTCCTAACACCCTTGCCGTATCCTCAATGCTTTCTTTTTTTCCAATCTGGGAGCTGGATGGGTCGAGATAGGTTGTTCCCATGCCCAGATCATGTGCTGCCACCTCAAAAGAGCACCTTGTTCTGGTACTTGTTTTTTCAAAAATCAATGCAACATTTTTTCCGCGCAGTACGTCCATTGCTACTCCGCTTTTCTTTTTTGCCTTCAGCTCTGCCGCCAAATCCACCAGATATAAAATCTCTTCCGGTGTATAATCAAGCAGCTTTAAAAAATGACGTCCCTTTAAATTCATAGCTTTAACTTCCTTTATTTTGTCATAACCTCTTTCAACGAAGAAGCCAGTCCTGCCATTCCCTGAATTTCAGACGGAATGATAATCTTGGTTGCCTGACCGTCCGCAGCTTTTTCAAAAGCCTCCAGACTCTTTAAACGAAGCACTGCGTCGTCTGCACCTGCTTCTTTGATAAAGCGGATACCGTCTGCAACCGCCTGCTGTACCTTTAAGATAGCTTCCGCTTCACCTTCTGCTTCACGGATTCTCTTTTCCTTTTCTGCTTCCGCACGCAGAATTGCAGATTCCTTTTCTGCCTCTGCTTCCAAAATCGCAGATTCTTTATTACCTTCTGCTACCAGAATCGTGGATTTCTTTTCACCCTCTGCACGCAGAATTGCTTCACGGCGTTCACGCTCAGCCTTCATCTGTTTTTCCATTGCATCACGAATTGCTGCCGGAGGAATGATGTTTTTCAATTCCACACGATTCACCTTAAGTCGGATCGTAGCCATGTCGTTCTGTGAGCC
>JAZNIP010000269.1:0-2922 GCA_045577575.1 Lachnospiraceae bacterium
AATAGCTGTGAAGGTATCCTCTCATGTGTTTCAAAGTATTTTTCCTGAATATCCTCCGGATAATCGTGTATCCACCAAATCGGATTACGACAGAGTGGAATCATGATTGCTCCTGTAAACGCAACCAGTATAAAAATACACTCCATTAAATAAATCGTCATATTCATAATTTTTCCCACTCCTTACGTGTTATGGCATAAGCATAAGAAATCTTATTTTTTTCATCCGGATATTCCTTTACTTTTTTCATGCCGTTCGCCATCGCAGTCGAATAGGAGCCTACATTTGTATATTTCATGTAGGAATACAGACAATCATATTCCGTATTTTCAAATGCCCAGTCTCTGACCGCCCTTGCAGCCTCACTACCAAAGCCTCTTCTCCAATATTTCTTGTGAATGTGGTAGCCTATTTCCGGCAAAAGCTCTCCGTCAATATTCTGAATTGTCATGCCGCAATCTCCGATTAGCTCTCCTGTTTCTTTTCGTACAACAGCCCATATTCCAAATCCATGTTCTTTATAATTTTGCAGGTTCCATTCAATCCAGCCTTTTGTACGTTCCTCATCAAAGGGCTGCGGATAATGCTGCATCGTTTCCGCATCGGATAAGATTTCATACAATGCATCGAAATCCTCCGGATTAAATTCTCTTAACAATAACCGTTCTGTCTCAATCATCTTTTACCTCCTCTGAATTCCGGCAACTGCCCGATTTATAATTAATACCCGCCAGTCTTGCCTGCTTCATCAAATCTTTGGTTTGAATTTTATATTGTTTTCCGTCTTTTATTGTATAGGTACCGCATTGACGGAACTCAAAATCTACATTTTTTCTGATACATTGTTCTCTGATATCCAGTACCCATGCATAATCAAGTGGTCTGGCATTGTAGTCTGATTCTCCGCCAACGACTACAAGCTCTATGTCATCCAGATATTTTTCCATATCCATTTTTTCCAATAGTGGCTGTGCTGTGATGCATTTATGCTTAATCGGTAATTCCTTGAATAATGCCAGCTTATAGTCTGCATTTTTTTGATTTTCAATGGTACAGCAGACAACCACATTCTCATATCCGTCATTCCAGTCCTGCGGAATACAGTCCTTGAATCGGTCTATCCTTTTCGTCAGAAACAGAAAGGTGCAGTCCTGCCTTTCCTTTATCATCTTCCAGCATTCTTCTCGCCACTCGTCCGCTTCCTCAATCAGAAAATCCGTTGAAAAGCACAGATAAACCAGCCCGGATTTCATCTTATAGTTACCGCTTTTTAACCGCTCAACAGGTTTCTGAAAATCCTTTGTCTGCACAATATCATTTGTATCTACGCCTCTCTTACTGTCACCCTTATGTATATAACAGTGCAAGCATCCATCGCTACATCTCTTACAGCCTCGCCACGGATTCCACATCGCCATACTACTGTCCTCCTTTGCAGTCATATCACATTTCTGCTATTTTTCTTATGGTATTCGCGGTACGGATTGTAATCCTGTCACTCACCTTTGAATTGGCTGTCCTTGACCACCAGTTTGTCTTTTGATAATCTTTACGGTTAAAAGACCAGAAAACAGCATTCTCATAATAATGCGCTCTCTCATATTCCTCATTTAAGCCGCCCATTTCACGTCCAAACTCCTCGCAGGATAAAGGAGGTATCAGAAAAATAAGATTATCGTATATCTCTTTCTGATCAGTTCCCCACCAGTCAGGAGCATTGCTCAATATCTCGGCTAATTCTTTCTGTGAAATAACAAACACAGGAATATCCAGATTAAACTTATTTTTTATCATCCCCATGATTTCATTTGAAAGAGAAGCCTCATCCTCTGAATCACTCGTAAAAATAACATTTCCACTGTTAAGATATGTAGAAACTTCTGTATAACCAAGCTCTACAAAATTTGTTTTCAATTCTGACATGGCAATCTTATTTTTGCCGCTTATATTGATACCTCTTAATAATGCAATGAATCTCTCCATATAACGGTTCTCCCCTCAATCATGTTTTTTCAAATACACCGCAAATGGTATCCTCTGAGCCGGTATATTCCTTTCCCTGTACATCATCGTAAAGTTGCAACAACTTAAACCCTACCTCTGCAACTTCTTTCTCCAACAAATCCGATGTATAAATCTGATTCCAGATATTGTAACACTTGCTCCCACTTTCCGTTATCACCAGATATTGCTCCAAAGTATTTTTGCTCTCTTTGTAATATTGATTTCTTTGTATCACCGTGTATTCTTCCGGTGACCAGAAGCCATCCTGTTCATAATATACGTTTTGCATTTCCTGAAATGATTTCAGATACGGTTCGTGGAACACATCCAAAATCAGTCTGCCGCCCAGCTTTAATGCCTGATAAATCTTGTTCAACAAAACCCTTCTGTTTTCAGGAGATAACACTCCAAAATCGCAATAAATGAGAATGACTATATCAAATTCTTCTCGATAATCAATGTCCAGATAATTTTGATAATGATATACAATTTTGAGGTTCTTTTTTTGACTGTTCTCCATTGCATAATCGATAGAACGTCTGGAAAAATCAATTCCTGTAACTCCAAATCCTTTTTTAGCCAAAAGCTCAGCATAAATACCCGGACCACAGCCTAAATCCAACAGTTTTTTATTTGTACCGCCACCACAAAGCTCTGTAATCCAGTTTACCGAATTAATAATTTCGACTTTTTTCCTGGTTGCCGCATCACCTTCCGGGTCTAAATGTGCCGCAAGCATATGCTTGGAAATGTGTTCATCATCCCAAAATTTATCGTCGCTTTCCGCATAAATCTGCGGACTGTTCTTTAAAAAATCAATAATTTTATTATTCATACTCTCCATCTTGTATCGTTTGCTGCTATTTATCGTTCTGCTTTTAGCAACGCATAATAGCAGGCATCACATATCCCCTGATT
>JAZNIP010000270.1:0-3177 GCA_045577575.1 Lachnospiraceae bacterium
CTGGAAGAAATAGCTTTCCTTTGTTCCAACCACAATCGTCGGTGTCACCGCTGCGATATTCTGATTACCGGTTTCTTCAAATTCATCCTGCAAATCATCTCCCGCATAACGTATTGCCACCCAGCGGTAGGTCAATACAAGCTGCTTCACATCCTGCAAAAGGCGAAGTGCAACAACAAAGCTTCCTTTATCATTTAATACTTTCACTGCCGTTTCAGCAGTAACAGATGGCTGAGCCGGAGAAAACAGTGCCGGATCTCCATATACGGTTGTCTTTGCATCCTTACCGAGCACCTTGTCTTCTTCCAGACTTTCGTATCCGACCTGTACATATACATTGCCTTTTCCAAGTCCATGCATAATCTCACCGGAATAGCAAATATCTCCTCGTCTGGCATTTTCACCTAACGGAATCTCCACAATTCCCGTTTCTATTCTTGGAAGAGCATGCTCATAGCGTTCCCGATAGCTTTCACTTTTCGCACTCACACCTTTTCCGGCATTGTCCGACTGATAAAACGGTAGTTTTTTATGAAAATATTCTATGTATTCCTGACGAAGTGCTTCATCCCGCATGGTAAGCACATATTTTTTCACCTTTTTTTCTTCTACGGATTCAATTAAATAAGCCGACTCCGTACGGACAAGTGTCAAGTCTGCAAGACGCAGCATACCAATGCTGCCACCCATATTGCGAAACTCCATGCTGACTTTTCCGGTCTCTCTTGTTGCAAGCTCTGACGGTTCATCTCCAATAATATTGATTTTCCAGTTAAAACTGCCGCCCTCGGAAACGTCCACACCATTTATCATCACTTTGGAGCTTCCCGACTTCATCATGATACTTGTATCGTTTAATTCCTCGTTCTGTGCCAAAAGCCAGTATTCTTTTGTAAACTTCTTTCCCTGATCTAAGGAAACATTGTCCAACAGAATTTCCAGCTCCTGACTGCCTCCCTCTGTTCCCAGTGCAGGCGTCTGCAATACTGCCTCGTAGTACAAATTGGATTTTTCACGGCTTAGCTTTTCCACTTCAACCACAGCCTTTACATAGTAACCGGCACAAATATTGGCAGGAACCCGAAGGCAAATTCTATAATCCTGATTTTCAAAAAGTACCCCGCCTGTGAAAAATTCCGTCTCCATCTCAAAGGGCTTATCAATATCCTCTGTATCCTGTAAAAAGAGTTCATATCCCTCCTGTATACGATTATATTCGTATTCCTTCTGCCCCTCCTGATGATTCACTGAATAGACCGGCTGATTTTCTTCTTCCCGATAACGGATGCACAAGCTTACCTGATTTGTCCGAAGCCCTTCAAAGCCTTCCAGTGTAGAAAGCTTTTTCACAATGGAATTTTCTACGATAATTTCTCTGCCGACGTCGTCAATTGCCACACCGCTCTCAATCATAACCGATAAGTCATCCAGGCTGATAACGCTCAGACCACAAACAATTCCGCTGCCACCCAGCATCCGGTTCACAAATCTGCGCTTATTGTTCATATAAAGCTGCTCTGCTTCAAAATCTGCTGAGGTCAGCATTTTTCCTTTATAATATCTGTTTCTGTTAAATGGAAATAATTCACTATTTTTCACTGACTTTTCCCCGCTTTCTTCTCAAAAATCGTTAATTCTCTCACATTGCTGCATCCCGAAATACATTCTCTCTTATCCTGTTTTTATCATAACATAAGTTAAAATCTTTCAGATTAAAGAAACGTTAAATTTTTTGTCGATTTTTAGAGAACGACATATAAATTCCCATGCCGCATCCCTCTCCGGTTTTAACAGAAAGACTGCCTCCCTGTTCCTTTACCATCTGTTCAATCAAATACATTCCAATTCCGTATCCACCCGGTTTTTTATTTTCTCCCTGAAAATTCAGCTTGGTAATATGCTCTGCATCTTCCCGCTTCATCCCTTCTCCGTCATCACGATAAACAATTAATATTTCTTCGTCTGTTTCTTCAATCGTAATAAAAACATTTCCTTCCCGATTCATATAACGAATCGAATTCTCAATCAGGTTAAAGAGTACACGCATCAGAGAAATCCTGTTCCCATATAGCACAATTTCCTTTTTACTGCTATTGATTGAAATTACGATTCCTGCCTTCTGTATCATCATTCTGACGTATTCTGCCACCTCGCGCACACAACTCAGAACGTCAAAATATTCCTTTTCTGTAAGAAGTTCTTGCTGATTATTATCCAGAAGAACCTTAAAAAGGGTATCCAGATAATCAATGTTTTTACAAATCTTACGAATGCACTCCATTTCCTCTTCTCTGGTCATGGAACCGCTTTCTGCCAGAAGTTCCCCGTATCCGGTAATCACTGCAAGCGGCATACGCACGTTATGTGCCATCAAACGCTTAAACCATACCACATCCTCCGAAAGCTTTTTTATTTCCTGCTCTTTCTCCTCTAATTTGCGGCGTTCTTCCTGTTCCAGTTCCAATAATCTTTGTTTTTCACGCCTTCCGATAAATACTTTTCCCAATCTCATAGCCTTCGCCCATCATCCTTATCTGTCCTGAAATAAATATCCGACACCTCTTATTGCCTGTATCATTTCTGTATGGTTTTCATCAATCTTTTTACGCAAATTAGAAACATGTACCATCAAAGTTCGTACGTCTCCCACATCCTCCATTCCCCACACAGCTTTATATAACTGCCGGTATAAGAGAATCTCTTCCGGTCTTTTGACAAGTTCCAATAAAATATCGTATTCGGTACGGGACAGTTCTAGCTTCTCCCCTTTGACGTGTTCTCTCACACGATAAACTCCCCTTGCTTTTGTATCTATCATAAATTGCCGAAACCACAGCTTGCCTTCTTTTTCCGGTATATTATCCCGCTCTGACAAATTTGCATGGATACGTTCCACCAGAGCCTCCATTTTCACCGGCTTTACAATGTAATCATTGCCGCCTTTCCGAAATGCCTCTACAATATTTTCACTGTCTCCCATGCAGCTCATGAAAATAACCAAGTCGGATCGTAGCCATGTCGTTCTGTGAGCCAAGGAGTTGATTTATGACATTGTCTTCCTAAGACCGCTTGGCCTCCGACTTCTCCATTTTCACCGGCTTTACAATGTAATCATTGCCGCCTTTCCGAAATGCCTCTACAATATTTTCACTGTCTCCCATGCAGCTCATGAAAATA
>JAZNIP010000271.1:0-2584 GCA_045577575.1 Lachnospiraceae bacterium
CCAAGCGGTCTTAGGAAGACAATGTCATAAATCAACTCCTTGGCACACAGAACGACATGGCTACGATCCGACTTCCCTTTGTACTGCATATATTCCCGGTCTGACAATACCATTTTGGCTAACGCTTCCTTTATCGGACGCTTCTGTTGAATATCAATTCCCACTTCCTGATTTGCAAAAGCCAGTACCACATATTCACCGGAATGCGAAAGATTAAAATACAACTGCGGATAATCTGCCAAATACGGTTTTCCGTGCTCACCGATTTCATATCTTAAATCCAGCGGGAGCTTTCCGCCAGTTTGCTTTTTCATAGCATATTGCAGCAAAAGTCCGCAGCATAAGCTCCGGACTTTATCTTCTGTTTGCTTACAGGCTTGTATTTTTCGAAGACGCATGTTATCTACAAGGCTACAGCCCTGTAAAAATCTTTCATTCTCCAAAAAAACATCCGTTTTCATCAAATATATTTGTAACATTATTCTTCTTCCGTTTTTTCTGTCTCTGTCGGAGCAGCTACAAGATGCAATTCCTTTAACTGTACTTCATCTACCACGTCAGGCGCATTTGTCATCAGACAGGATGCGTCCTTGACCTTCGGGAATGCCATAACCTCTCTGATACTGTCTGCCTTTACAAGCAACATTACGAGTCTGTCCAGACCATATGCCAGACCTGCATGCGGCGGCACACCGTATTTGAATGCATCAAGCAGGAAGCCGAAACGATTGTGTGCTTCCTCCTTACTAAAGCCAAGCAGCTCAAACATCTTTTCCTGAATCTCATTCTGATAAATACGAACACTTCCTCCGCCCAGCTCTACACCATTTAATACGATGTCATATGCTTTCGCACGTACTCTGCCCGGGTCAGTATCCAGATATTCCAAATCCTCGTCCATCATCATGGTAAACGGATGGTGAACCGCTACATATCTGTTTTCATCCTCGTTCCACTCAAATAACGGGAATTCTGTTACCCAGAGGAAGTTAAATTTATCATGGTCAATAATACCCATCTGCTCACCGATCTCAAGACGAAGTGCACCCAAGACACTGAATACAATATTATTTTTGTCTGCTGCAAATAAGAGCAAATCGCCCGGCTCACCGCTCATAGCCTTTACAAGGTCATCAAGCTGCTGCTCTGTCATGAATTTTGCAAATGAAGATTTATAGCTGCCGTCCTCCTGAATGCTCAGATAAGCAAGTCCCTTCGCACCATAGCCCTTTGCGAAATCCACCAGTGCATCAATTTTCTTACGCGGCATAGCTCCCTGTCCTTTGGCATTAATGCCTCGTACACTTCCCCCGCTTTCCAGTGCGGAAGTAAATACACCAAAGCCACAGCCTGCCACTACATCCGATACATTTACCAGCTCCAGACCAAAGCGGGTATCCGGCTTATCAGAACCGAAACGCTCCATTGCTTCCTTCCATGTCATACGCGGAATCGGAAGCTGTACTTCTAATCCAATGGCTTCTTTACATACGAACTGAATCAATCGTTCATTTACATCGATAACATCCTCCACATCCACAAAGGACATCTCTAAGTCAACCTGTGTAAATTCCGGCTGTCTGTCCGCACGCAAGTCTTCATCACGGAAGCATTTCGCGATCTGGAAATATCTGTCATAACCGGAACACATCAAAAGCTGCTTAAACAGCTGTGGTGACTGCGGCAAACCATAAAAGGTTCCCGGATGCACACGGCTCGGTACAAGGTAATCTCTGGCTCCCTCGGGAGTGGATTTCCCGAGAATCGGTGTCTCAATTTCAAGGAATCCCTCTTCTGTCATAAATTTACGAATATTAGCAACAATGCTGCTGCGCAGAATAATATTTCTCTGTAAATCCGGTCTTCTCAAATCCAGATAACGATATTTCAAGCGCAGTTCCTCTTTTGTTTTGGAATCTGCTTCAATCGGGAACGGTGGTGTCTCCGCTTCAGACAATATACGAATCTGCTCTGCACGGATTTCAATTTCACCCGTTGCAAGATTTTCATTCACTGCGCCCGCTCTTTTTTCTACGGTACCTACAACCGCAATTACAAATTCACTTCTGATTTTTTCAGCCTTTGCAAAATTTTCACTTCCGCAACAGCTTTCTTCAAATATCACCTGTAAAATGCCGGAACGGTCACGCAAATCTACAAAAATAATACCGCCCTTATTTCTCTGCTTCTGTACCCATCCCATGACGGTTACCTGACTGCCAACATCAGAAATGCCAACCTCTGTACATCTGTGGCTTCTGTGCAGTCCCTTCATTGATTCTGCCATCTTTATGCCTCCTGAAATCTCCTTATTTTAAAATTCTTATTTTAAAGGATTCTTATAAAACTCTTTGAACGCTTCATAGCCCTCAGCCATGAGCTGTTCCTTCTGGAACTTTTTATTTTTGTTCATTCGTGCCACAAGTACCTGCGTACCCTTTGCGCGCTCTGCCTGCGCCTGTGCAATCACATCACAAAGCATCTCGCCTGATACACCCTTTTCTATCAAGAATGCCATCTTTTCAGGCTGTGTGGGCACCTGAAATCCACTTTCCATAAGCAGTAAAATAATTCTCTCAAAGCC
>JAZNIP010000272.1:0-2820 GCA_045577575.1 Lachnospiraceae bacterium
AGCAAAAATGCTCCGCAAGGATGCGCACTCGCGCGTATAAGGAAGATGTCGCTGTCGCGACCGCGCTCGGCGCGAGAGTCCGCAAGCGGACTCTTTTTTTAAAGGAAGCGGTCGATTTACTACGATTTGGGGTCGATTCGTGACGCTTCCACCATATATGGAACAAATTAAGATATACTCTACTCAGGTAGTAAAAATTTCCTACCGAACAATAAAAAGGGAGGAGAAGCAAAAATGAAGAAAAAGATATTGGTAACATTTATAACAACTATGCTTATTATGGCAAGTAGTGTAATGACGGTATCTGCAAAGGAGAGCTTAGAAACCTTTAATTATAAGGCATATGCGGATGCTTATCCGGACTTGAAGGCTGTCTATGGATATGATGCGGCAATGCTTTATAATCATTATGTGATTTGTGGTAAGGCAGAAGGAAGAGTAGCTGCTTTTGATCAAAAAGACAGTACAGCTACACAGACAGTAGCAGCGCCGACAGCACCTGTTACAACAGAAAAATTAGATCCGCTACCACCGACTAAGTTATCTAAGCAGGCTGATTGGTATATGTCTCTTACGAGACCGGATATTATGACAAATGCACGACTTGTTGCAGAATATGAAAGATTAAGAGATGCAATCAGACAGAATCCGGATGCGTATCGGTATGATTCACCACAGGTTCGGGAGATGGATTTGTGGTGTGAGATAAGTAAACGTGTAAATGCATTAAACTTAGAATTAAAAAGCAAACCGGACTATAAGCGTGCTGTAGCATCTGATATAGCTGCATTAAAAGAATATAGATAAATCAAAAACAAAATGAAAAAAGGGGAAATGATATATGAAGAAAAAAATTTTTGCATTGATGCTGAGTGTTATGATGGCTTTTTCTTTAGTTGCATGTGCAGATGAGGAAGCAACAGAAGAGACTGCGGATGTAGTGGAAGCAGTAGAGGCTGAAGAAGCTGAGGAAGAAGCAGAAGAAGAAATAATAGAAGAAATAGTAGAAGAAGAGCCGGTTGAAGAAGCCGAAGAGGTTGTAGAAGAGGAAGCTGCAGAAGAATATACGGGTGGATT
This sequence comes from Lachnospiraceae bacterium, assembly GCA_045577575.1. Classification (GTDB taxonomy): domain Bacteria; phylum Bacillota; class Clostridia; order Lachnospirales; family Lachnospiraceae; genus VSOB01. The sequence goes on from JAZNIP010000272.1 coordinate 1,078, forward strand.
GTTTGATTTGCCTATGGCAGAAGTACCTGAGCTTCCCGGTACGACATGGAGCATTGCAGGAGCTATGTTTGATGGTGTAGAACTGGAAGCAGACCAGTTAGAGAATGAGGTATTGCCGCTTTATGGTGGACAGTTAGATTTTGTTTTTTATGAAGACAGAGCGGAATTGGTACAGGGTAACGGTACACTGGAAGGCACATGTCAGTACATGGAAGAAGGGGCAATGGTAACCATTGAGCATGAAGGTGAAACTCTGAAATATGCATGTGTATTTGCTGATATTGATGGACTGACTGTGATGATTGCATTAACAGATGACACAGGCTACAACGGCATATATTTTGTGCAGAACTAGAAGTGTATAAAAATGTATAAGGAGTAAGTTGGACGCAGCGGATACGGAAATTTCCGTATCCGCTGTTTTGGATAAAGGGGACAGATTATGACAATTTTGATTATTGTTATTCTGCTCATGGTTTTGTTGATTAGTTGGGGTGTTTCGACACAGCGCAGATTGGTGGTAATGGATGAAAATATCAATAATGCAATGAGTCAGATAGGAGTGCAGCTTTCTTCCCGTTTTGATGCCCTGACGGCACTTTTAGATTTGGCAAAGGGGTATGCAGAGTATGAATCAAAGTCTTTGATTGAAATGGTTAAGTCAAGACGAAGTGTTATTACAGCTAAGTCCACGCCGGATGAGGTGCTACATCAGGAGGGGATTATTTCGGAGGTTCTTGGACGTATTGTGATGATAACAGAGACGTGTCCGGAGCTTAAAGCGGACAAAAAATATATAAAATGTATGGGTGCGATAGAAAGTTATGAAAAAATGCTGCGAATCAGTCGGCTTATATATAATGATTCGGTAACAAAGCTCAATGCAGTTATTCGTGTGCTTCCTACCAGTCTGATTGCAGGAATGCTTGGATTTAGTCAAAGAGAATATCTGGATGAAGTGAAGGAAAAGACAGATATGACGGATATGAAATAAGGAGAAGCTTACAGTAGAGCAACGGTAGCTATTGGGAATATAAAACGGGTACGGGCGGGAAAATTTCCCGCCTATTTGCATTTAATGTAGTCGGGACAAATTATTTATAAAAAATAGCGAAAAACTTTCGTAATAGTATATTATTTTTGTGAAATTTGTTCTATAATAAATGATGGGTCAGACAAAATGGGTATGGCTGACAAAGTTGTTGCAGAAAAACAGAAGAAGGGGACGATGAGGTGGAGGAAAAGATGCTGATTGGTATGGCTTTTGAGGTAATGCTTAGCCGTACGGCAGATATGATATTTATTAAGGACTCTGATTTGAAATATGTCACGGCATCCATGCCTTTTGTGAAGATAGTTGGAAAAAAGAATGTTGATGAGATAGTGGGACGTACGGATTTGGAGGTCTTTGAAGATGAAAATCTGGCAAAGAGGTATATGGAGGATGATAAAAAGCTGTTATCTGAAGGGAGAGATTTAATCGACTATATTGAACCGATTCCTGATGATGGGGGAAAGGCAAGATACGGTTCGACTTCTAAGTATATTCTTTCGGATGATAATGGAAAAATGATAGGGATATTAGGAATTACAAGGGATATTACAAAAGACTATGCAGCAAGGCAGCACTATCAACAGGAGCTGCGCTACCTGTTTGAGCTTCCGGCAGATACCTTTGCGGTTTCTTATATTGATATTGACAGTTGGAGAATCATCAGTCAGCGCAGACAGCTTATCGGAGAC
>JAZNIP010000273.1:0-5787 GCA_045577575.1 Lachnospiraceae bacterium
AGTACATAACAGATTTTCATATAGGAAACCGCCTTCATTTTTGTAATAGTATTGCCATGATATGGCTACTATAAATGCTAACATACTTTGGAAAATAAAACAATGTTGGAGTTACGGGAGTTTTAAATATCGTTTCCCCAAAACTTTCAGAACCGGATACTTGAAAGTACTTTTACGGAATGTTACAATATCATCGATTTAATAAGGTAACAGAAGTAATTTGGGAGGATGGAAATGACTGTAAATATATTGGAATGGTTAGATAGAGCAGTAAAGAGCTGCCCGGACAAAATTGCGCTGGCAGATGAGGAAAATTGTGTGACTTATGCGCAGCTTGCTCAAAATGTGGAAAGAATCGCAGATTATATTTTAAAAAGAGGAAGTTGGAGCAACTGCCCCATAGCGGTTTTGATAGATAGAAATATACAGTCAATAGAGTTGTTTTTAGGTATCGTTGCCAGTGGTAATTTTTATGTTCCCATTGACTGGACTTTACCGCAAAAAAGAATTGAACTGATTATGAATACCTTGAAACCGGTTATGCTGTTTCAGAGTCTTCCCGTCAGAGAAAAACCATATGTGGCAGTAGAGGGCTTGGAAGTGCATCCCATTTCGATGGTTCTGTCCGAGGATACAGAGATTGATAGAAAGAAGCTGCAGCAGGTGAGAGAAAATGCAATTGATACGGATCCGTTGTATGCGATTTTTACTTCCGGCTCGACCGGAGTGCCAAAAGGAGTTTTGATTAATCATCGTTCTATCGTAGATTTGGTAGCTCAGTTTCAGGATACGTTTGCGTTCCCGGAGGAAGCGGTATTCGGCAATCAGGCTCCCTTTGATTTTGATGTATCCGTAAAGGATATTTATAACAGTCTGTATATGGGCGCAACGGTACAGGTAGTTCCGAAAAAATTCTTCTCTTTTCCGGGCAAACTGATTGATTATTTAAATGAAAGAAAAATTAATACGATTATATGGGCAGTTTCGGCTTTACATATTGTGGAGAATTTTAAAACCTTTGACCAGGCTGTACCGAAGTATTTGAAACTGATTATGTTTTCGGGAGAGGTGATGCCGGTCAAGGTGCTGCAGTACTGGAAAAAATATGTAAAGGAAGCGCAGTATGTTAATCTGTATGGACCTACAGAAATAACCTGTAATTGTACATATTATATTGTTGACAGAGAGTTTTCCTTAACGGATGCACTTCCTATCGGAAAGAGTTTTCGGAATTCTCAGGTGTATTTGTGGAATCAGGAAGCACAGCATGTCATTACCGAACCGGAAGAAATTGGAGAAATCTGCGTGAGAGGAACCTGTCTTGCGCTTGGTTATTATAATAATGAGGAAAAGACGCAGGAAGCTTTTACTCAGAGCCCGTTTCAGACTGCTTATGAAGAAAAGGTATATCATACCGGAGACCTGGGTATGTACAATGAGCGTGGAGAGCTGATGTTTGCATCCAGAAAAGATTACCAGATTAAGCATATGGGACACCGCATTGAGCTGGGAGAGGTGGAAATTGCCATAAATTCCCTTGATTTTATAGAAAATGCCTGCTGCATATACGATGAAAAAGTGGGAAAAATTGTTTTATTTTATCAGGCGGAAAAGGAATGTAAACGAGAAATCGTACAGGGGCTTGAAGCTATTCTGCCAAAATATATGTTTCCGAATCGGTTTGAATATTATGAAAAGCTACCCATGAGCGAGCATGGAAAGCTTGACCGTGTAAAATTGAAAAATACATTATTGCAGGTATAATGGAGAAATTATGAATAACAGATTATTAGAAATTATTTCCCGAAAAAAGAGTAATCAAAAAGACAAGCTTCCTTTTTATGTATTCGATACAGACAGGCTGAATGAGCATATAGGTAACATCAGAAAAAGATTGCCTGAGAATAGTATGCTTTGTTATGCAATAAAAGCCAATCCGTTTCTTGTTAAGCCTATGGACGACCGGATGGAAAAATATGAGGTGTGTTCCTTTGGAGAACTGGATATTTGTATAAAAGCAGGGATTGACCTGAAAAAAGTAGTGTTTTCAGGGGTGAATAAGCAGCCGGGAGAGGTGGCAAAAGCAATTGAGGCCGGAGTTGGTGTAGTGACACTGGAATCCCTGCGTCATTTTGAAATGGTGCGGGATTATGCATTGCAAAAAAAATGTTCGGTAAGAGTGTTGCCCAGACTTTCCAATGGAGCACAGTTTGGTATGGATGCCTCAGAGGTGGAGATGCTTATTGCAGAGAGGGATAAGTATCCGTTCCTTATATTTGAGGGAGTGCAGTATTTTACCGGCACACAGAAAAAATTGAAAAAAATATTAGAAGAGCTGGTTTATATAACAGAATATGTGAAGCGGTTGGAGGATGCTTATGCATTTGATGCACAAATCATAGAATATGGACCGGGACTTAAGGTATCGTATTTTCAGGGGGAAGAGTTTGGTGCTCCTTATGATGAATTGGAAGAAGTAGCACGCTTTGTAAAAGAACAGGGTGGAAAATATCAGTATGTTTTTGAAATGGGAAGATACATTGCGGCAGACTGCGGTTACTATGCGACTTCTGTAGTAGATAAAAAACGGACGGATGAGAAATGGTTTGCATTGCTTGACGGTGGTATGAATCATGTTAATTATTATGGGCAGACAATGGCGATGCGTATTCCCAGAATGACTCATTACCAAAAGAAAACGGACAGCTTATATGATGCATCGGGTTATCATGAAAAATGTGGTGTGGATGAGGAGCTTGCAGAAAAAAGTGAGGCATTTTGCCTGTGCGGTTCGCTTTGCACATTTGCGGACGTGCTGGTGCGCAAGATGTTTTTGAAGGATTTGCAGCTTGACGATGTACTTGTATTTCATAATATAGGGGCATATTCTATCACAGAAGGAATCTATTTGTTTTTGAGTCGAAGTATGCCGGAGGTTTATTTCTATAATGAAGAGAACGGCTTGGTGCTTGTCAGAGAAAGATTTGAAACAAGCAGTATAAATGGATGTATGTAAGAAGCGGGGAGGAGTTAGGCTTCTATGAATAGGATGGCAGAAAACTGGAAGCAGCAAAATCAAATAAAAAAAGTCGCAGACATTGTGGGTCTGCTCATTATTGCGGCAGGTATCGGTGTCAGCATTTTTATGAACTGTGTAGGCAGAACGCTTTGGCTGGACGAGGCGATGCTTGCTTATTCTTTTAGCGAGCGTTCCTTTTTTGAGTTGACAAAAGGAGTGTTTGAATGGAATCAGAGTGCGCCGGTGCTGTATTTATATTTGGTGAAGCTGCTGACCCTTGTTTTCGGAAATACAGAGTTTGTACTGCGCAGCTTTTCGATTATGGCATATGTAGTAGTGCTTTTTCTGAGCTGGTATGTGGCAAAAAAAATGTTTGGGATAAAATATCCGATTCTGGTAGCCGCTTTTCTGGCAAATATGAATTTCATGTTAAAATATTCCAATGAGTTTAAGCAATATCTGCAGGAATGTGTCTGGGTTTTGCTTGTGCTTGTTATTTACTATTTTTATAAAGAAAAGGGTCTGGCATGGTGGAAAATGGCATTGTCATTTATGGTGTTTATCTGGGGTGCCAATCCGGTATGCTTTATGGCGGGAGGTATCCTGTTGTATGAATTTGTAGGAGGCTTCCTTCTGGCAGTCGTACTGCCGCGCAGAAAAGCAGGGATGAGCGTAACGGCAGAAAAGCAGGCAGAAGGACGTCTGATGATGCGTAACAGCATTTTTACCGGTGTGGGTATCGGTATCAGCTTTATCGTATACTATTTTTATTGGCTTCGTGGGATTGCGCTCAGCGGTAGTATGCAGAGCTATTGGTCAAATGCGGACTTTCCTTTGATTCCCACAAGCATTGATGACTTAAAAATGGCAAAGGCTATGATATATGAGATCTTCATTACCTTCCGGGAAGCAAGAGTTTTTGTGGTAGCATTTGTGCTGGCAGCTTTTATGATCGGGATGTTTTGGGAGAAAAACAGATACTGTATTGTGATTGCACTGGGCTTTTTGGTGTCACTGTTTGCTTCCTATATTCATATGTTTCCTATTGCGGACAGGCTGTGGTGTTTTTCTTTCCCGATTTTTACGATACTGGCTTTTTATGCCATTGACAAAATGGCCGGGGGAAGCGGAAAGGCAGAACTGACAGCAGTATTGCTTATGTTTACGCTGATGTTGACCAATAACGGAATCCTTGTATACCGTCATGCGGAAAATGTTTATTGGGCCGGAGAGGAGGCAAACGGACCGATTGCATATTTGCAGGAAAATGTAAAAGAAGATGAGAAGGTGTATGTATACCACCAGAGTATTCCGGTTTTAAAATATAAAATCGGCTATGATACGCAAAGCATAGGAAATACGGATACTTCAAATATTATCTGGGCAACGGATACATTAAATAACAGTGAGGCTGCCAAAATCGATATCCCCAAAGTACTTGGAGAGAAAAAGTGCTATATTTTGGCATCCCATGCGCCGGCAGAGAGAATCAGTCCTCTTTTGGATGCAGCCAAAGAACACGGTAATCTGGAAATTGTAATGAATGAATATGAGACGCCGCTGTATTATTATTCAGCAGAACCGGAGGATATGAAAGCGGGTGTTTCCTATGAGCTGATAGAACGTGAGGATGAGGGCGATACCTGCTATGTGACGATACGTGTATCCAATACAGGAAAAAGCTTTATTAATACAGAGTTTGATGACGTAAAAATAGCATGCAGAGAAAGACAAGACATCGGCACAAATCTTTGGGGAAATCTGGCACCGGGGGCATATTTTGATATGCCGCTGCAGTTTGACTGGAAGGGAGATACAGAAGTTTCCTTACAGCTTTGTAACGGTGAAAAATATTGGTATGAGGAGCTGGGAACAGAGCCGATTACCATTAGCAAGGGAGAATAAACATGTCATTTACATCATTGCAATTTTTGTTATTTCTTCCGGCGGTGCTGCTGATTTATTTCATCATTCCCGGAAGGCTGCGTATATCGTGGCTGCTTCTGGCAAGCTGGGGATTTTATGCGAAATTTAAACCTGTTTATCTGATTGTATTGCTTTTTGTGACAGGAGTTTCTTATCTGGCGGCTTTGCAACTTGACAAATTTGGTAAGGAGACAGCAGGACAGCAGAAGAATCAAAAGACAAAGTGGCTGCTTTTGACAACAGTAGTTATTTTGTCAGCAATACTGATTTTATTTAAATATGCAGGAGCATTTTCTGTTTCCCTTGTGATACCGGTTGGAATTTCCTACTTTACCTTTCAGATAATCAGTTATCTTGTGGATGTGTATCAAGGAAAAACAGGGGCAGAAAAGAACTTTATCAACTATGCTTTTTATGTGGCGTTCTTTCCGAAAATTATTTCAGGACCGATAGAGCGGGCAGAGAGCTTTTTGACGCAGGTTCGTGCATGCAGCAGCCGGAAGCTGTGGAACGGAGAACAGGTTCGTGATGGACTTGCACTGATTCTCTGGGGATTTTTTCAGAAGCTGGTCATAGCAGACAGACTGGCTATTTTTACCGGTGAGATATTTGGCGATTATCAGAGCTTTGGTAGTATGGAGCTCTGGATTGGAGCAATTGCATTTTATATTCAGCTTTATACAGACTTTGCCGGATGCATTGATATGGCACGGGGTATGGCAAAGATTATGGGCTTTACTTTAAGTGAAAATTTCCGTGCGCCCTTCTTTGCAAAGAGCATTCGGGAGTATTGGAGCAGGTGGCATATTTCTTTAAGTAAGTCGGATCGTAGCCATGTCGTT
>JAZNIP010000274.1:0-7994 GCA_045577575.1 Lachnospiraceae bacterium
GTTATCACTCGTACATTCCACGAGAGCATCTAATCCTGTAAACGGACATTCACAAAATCAGGAGCGGTCACTTCGCAGATATTCTGCAGGAGCAACCGCTCCTTTTTTTCCAAAAACAGGTACTTTTATGTTCGAAAACAAGTACAGGATTCCAGCGAAAACCACTGGCTTTTTAACTCTCCGAATAGTATACTGATACTATGATTGAGTAGAAAGGATAATTTGATTATGAGTGGTAAAATTCATTCCTTAGAATCTTTTGGCACCGTAGACGGTCCGGGTGTCCGCTACGTTGTTTTTGTACAGGGCTGCCCTATGCGCTGCGCCTACTGCCACAATCCCGACACATGGGAAATGAATGCAGGCACCGCCATGGAGGCCTCTTATATTATTGAGCAATATGAGCGAAATTCCGGTTTTTACCGTGGTGGCGGCATTACAGTTACCGGCGGCGAACCATTGATGCAGGTTGATTTTATGATTGAGCTCTTTACATTGGCAAAAGCTAAAAATATCCATACCTGCATAGATTCCTCCGGTATTGCATTTAATCCTGAAAATGGTGCATGGATGGAGAAATTAGATAAACTGCTTACCCTTACAGACCTTGTCATGTTGGATATCAAGCATATTGATCCGGAAAAGCACAAAGAACTGACTGCACAGCCAAACGACCGTATTCTTGCTTTTGCAGAATACTTATCCGAAAAAGGAATCGATACATGGATTCGTCATGTTGTTGTTCCCGGCATTACCGATGATGACACTTATTTGCATCAATTAGGATACTTTATTGGTGGTCTTAAATCACTAAAAGCCCTGGATGTCCTCCCATATCATACAATGGGAAAGGCAAAATATGAAAAGCTCGGTATTCCCTACAAATTAGACGGAGTTGAGCCTATGGATAAGGGAAAGGTTGTTGAGAAAAAACAGGTTATTTTAAGCGGTATTAAAGCGCGTCGTGCAGATGATGCCAACATCTCCTAATATCTTCTTTTAATTTTTACTTGTATTCATGGTGCTTTTGTATTAAAATGAATCTATAGAAATTGATAATAAAATATCAATAAGCAAACCGATATAAGGAGGACAATTATTATGGCATTCGTAATCAATGACGGTTGTGTAAGCTGTGGAGCTTGTGAAGGACAGTGTCCTGTTGGTGCTATCAGCATGGGTGATGGTAAATTCGAAATCGATGCAGACAAATGTATTAGCTGCGGTTCCTGTGCAGGCGCTTGCCCTACAGGTTCTATCGAAGAAGCATAAGCATATTTAAGTAGAAGCTAAAAAGCACTCAAAAAAATGAGTGCTTTTTTCTTTTTTCCTTTTTTTCCGGTTTCTCTGCCTTTCTTCCTGCCTTTTCACACAGCAGCTCGTCCAACTTGCGATAATGCTCCTCTTCTCGACGTATTCTCTCTGCTTCTCTGCCTTCTTCCCTTTCCTCCTGCAAACGAAACTGATAATCCAGCTCTTTTAATACACTTTCTTTAATCTGTTCACTTAAGGCTGAATTTCCTTCTTTTACAGCCTCTACCATCATATTTTTCAAAAGCATCTGCAAGCGGTAGACCTTGTCCTCACTGTCGGAATGAATTTGCTCCTTTAATTCTCCCCTTTCCTGTCCCTTAGCTACTGCAATCATTGCCGGAGCCCCCTGTCTTTCATCATAAGCCTCTGCCAATGTTATTGCCATAACCGGCGGTTCCCCCATTTCATGCTTCAAGGCATTTTTTATTGCTCTAAGCTGGAATCCCTGCTCCTTCATGCTTTTTACACGTTTCAGACGATTTACATCTTCTGTCGTATAATATCTGTGCCCCAGTTTGTTTCTTTTAATGGGCAATTCCAATTCCTCCTCCCAATAACGTAATACGTGGCTTTCAACCTCTACCTGTTTTGCTGCATCTGAAATCATATACTTTTTTTCTTCCATCTTTTTTCCTCCTAAATAGAAAAGAGGACACGCACTCCTATGCTTGTCCTCTTTTGTCGTTCTAATTATTCTGTTAATTTCATATACCTTTAAAATAATATAATTATTTTTGTATGTTTGCAAATTTTGTATAATCCGGTAACCATGCCAGATTTACCGTACCAATCGGACCGTTTCTTTGTTTTGCTATGATAATCTCAGCAACGCCTTTTATATCCGTATCCTTGTTATAATAATCATCGCGATAAATAAACATTACCACATCTGCATCCTGCTCAATCGCACCGGATTCACGCAAATCCGAAAGCATCGGTCTATGATCCGGTCTTTGCTCAACCGCTCGGCTAAGCTGTGACAATGCAATTACCGGAACACTCAATTCTCTCGCCAAAGCCTTTAAAGAACGGGAAATATCCGAAATCTCCTGCTGTCTTGAATCGCTTCTTCCGCTACCTGACATCAACTGCAGGTAGTCAATAATAATGAGCTTTAAATCATGCTCCAGCTTATATTTTCTGCACTTGGAGCGCATCTCTGAAATACTGATACCTGGTGTATCATCAATTATCAGATTGGATTTTCCAATAATACCGGCACTCTCAATCAACTTCTCCCATTCCGCATCCGTCAGATTACCGGTACGGATATGCTGTGAATCCACCTTTGATTCCAGAGAAAAAAGACGGTTCACCAACTGTTCCTTGGACATTTCCAGACTGAATATTGCAGTCGTCTGATTCTGCTTAAATGCTACATATTGAGCTATATTTAATACAAAAGCCGTTTTTCCCATAGAAGGTCTCGCCGCAACCAAAATTAAATCCGAAGGCTGCATACCTGCCGTCCGATAGTCCAAATCAATAAATCCGGTCGGAATACCCGTTACAACACCTTTGTTTTTTGAAGCAACCTCGATTTTATTCATGGCATTCATAACGACCTCACGAATCGGAACAAAATCACCGGTATTTCTTCTCTGTACCAAATCAAAAATTTTCTTTTCTGTATCCTCTAAAATATATTCCAGTGTTTCTTTTCCGGTATAGCATGTATTTGCAATTTCTTCGTTTAATCGAATCAGCTTACGCAAAGTAGCCTTTTCGGCTACAATATCCGCATAATATTTTACATTGGCCGAAGTAGGTACTGCAGCAACCAAATCTCTCACAAATTCCAAACTACTGATTTCCGGCGGAACATCCTTTTCCTTTAAACGATTTTGCAGTGTCACCAAATCTACCGGTTTTCCCTCATCGTTTAGCTCCACCATCGTTTCGAATACGACACCGTATTGCTTTCCGTAGAAATCATCCCCATGAAGAATTTCGGATGCTACAATAATTGCTTCCCGGTCCATAATCATAGAACCGATTACTGACTGTTCCGCTTCCACACTGTGAGGCAATACCCGCTTTAATAACGCTTCTTCCAGTGCTGCCATAGGCTTCCCTTTCTGTTTTTACTTTTCTTCCTGTACCTTAACCTTTAACTTTCCACTTACTTTGGGATGAAGCTTTACTGTCACTTCGTACACCCCAAAGCTCTTAATCGGTTCAGCAAGCTGTATTTTCTTTTTATCAACTTCCATACCACACTGACTCTTTGCCGCCTGAGCAATCTCCTTTGTGGATACGGAGCCAAATACCTTACCGCCTTCGCCACCCTTCATCTTAACGATAACTTCTTTTGTTTCCATTTCTTTTGCAAATTCCTGTGCAGCCTCCAACTGCTCCTTAGCAATCTTTTCTTCATTTGCCTTCTGGAGCTTCAAATCGTTCAGATTTTTTCCGGTAGCTTCTACACCCAGTTTTTTCGGAAGAATATAATTTCTGGCATAGCCATCATTGGCTTCGATAATCTGTCCCTTTTTTCCAAGGCTTTTAACATCCTCTAATAATATGATTTTCATGATAAATCACCCTCTTCTATCATTTTGTCCAACGTGTTTTTCATAATTCTGACTGCCTCTTCCAGAGATACATCCTCCATCTGAGCCCCGGCAATATTCATATGTCCGCCTCCGCCGAGACGCTCCATAATCACCTGTACATTTACTTCATCAATTGAACGGGCACTGATAAATATTTTTCCCTGATATTCTGTCAGCATAAAGCTTGCCTTAATGCCTTTAATATTAAGCAGTTCATTTGCCGCCTGTGCTCCCAATACGGTAGGGCTCTGTACACCCTCACTGGAGCATATGGAAATCGCATAGCTGCGTCTGTATATTTCCGCCTGACTGACTGCATCTGCCTTTGTCTTATATTCCAAAACATCCTCTCGAAACAGCTTACGGACTCTTGTTACATCCGCACCGTTTCTGCGCAAATATGCTGCTGCCTCAAACGTACGCACACCTGTCTTTTGCGTAAAATTATTTGTATCAATAATAATACCGGCATACATGCTGTCAGCCTCTTCACTTCTGGGGCGAATGCCATCTTTGATATATTGCAATATTTCCGTTACCATCTCGCAGGCCGAAGAGGCATACGGCTCAACATAGGATAACGTAGCATTTTCAATCGTTTCCGTTCCCTGTCTGTGATGGTCAAGCACCACAATGGATTTACATATGCGCAAAAGCTCCGGACATTCGGTAATACTTGGCTTATTAACATCTACTACTATCAAAACCGTATTATTCCCTGCCGCTTCAATTGCCTGCGCACTATTGATAATCATATCCTCTTCATATTCCGAATTGTCATGGAATATGTCAATCAACGGCTTCACCGAGCTGGTCACATCATTGATAACAATATGCGCCTTTCTGTCAAGTGCTTTTGCAATTCGATAAATTCCCACTGCCGAACCAAAGCTGTCCACATCTGCCAGTCTGTGTCCCATAACAATGACCTTATCCTTAGCGGATATAATTTCATTGAGCGCATGTGCCTTTACTCTTGCCTTTACGCGCGTATTTTTCTCTACCTGCTGGCTTTTTCCTCCATAATAGGTAACCGTACCGGATGTTTTGACAACCGCCTGATCACCACCACGTCCCAACGCCAAATCAATTGCCGTTCTGGAAAACTCATAATTCTGTGCATAGGTAAGTCCATCCAGACCGATACCGATGCTCAACGTAACCGCCATGTCATTACCAATATTAACCGTTTTAACATCGTCTAATAAGTCAAATTTACTTTCCTGTAGCTGCATAACCGATTCTTTTCGCAAAATAACAAGATATTTATCCTTTTCGCTCTTCTTTGTTATGCCATCCAGCGCCGCAATATATTTGTTAATCTTTCGATCAATCAGAGCAATCAGCAGGGAACGTCTGACCTCATCCACACTCTCCAATGCTTCCTCATAATTGTCCAGATAGATCATACCAACCGCAAGTGACTGATTATCGTTTTCCTTAAGTGCAATTTTAAGTGCCGTTTCATCATACAGATAAAGTGCTATTAAATAGCCTTTGTAATTCGGCTCCTGAAAAATCTCACTGTTTACAGCCATATCGCGCATGGGAATTTTTTTCATTTTTACCGAAAACTCAGCACCCTCAAAGGATAACTCCATCTCAGTCTCATCCGCTTCTCCCGGAAGTCTGTCCTTCGTAATCGCAGGAAACAACGTAGTAATGGACTTGTGATACCCCTTTTCCCTATGTATCACTGCCTCAAATGCTTTGTTTGTCCAAATAACCTTACCGCTTTCATCCAACAATGCATACGGCACTTCCAATTCACGCAACAGCTTTTTCTGTATTTGTCCGTACTGTGTTGCAAAGCTGATTAGCTCATTCATAATAACGGACTTATTGTAAAACATTAATATAAAAGTAACTGCAAAGTAAAACAGCAGACCGCCGGTCAGCAAAAGACCTGATTTATAATCCATCAGATAAATTCCGAGATTCACAAATGCCAACATAATACCCAGCATCAACGAACTCTGTAAATACAGCCGCAGCCGCCCCTTTACCTTAATCCTTTTTTTCATTCTTTTCCCTCCGGACAAAAATATCCGTGAAATTCTGTTTTATCGCAAAATCATTTTCTATCTGTCAAAACAATACAGTATTTATTATAACATTAATTATATGTAAATGCTATAACATTCTCCCGTCAAAAATACAGATGTTTTGTCGATATTTTGTATAAGCAGAAAATCTGTCCGCCTTTTTTGTCAGGAAATGCGCTAAAAAAAGACCAACTATCGTAAAGATAGCTGGTCGCTTTTCCTTATATCAGAATTATTCTGCAACGTATGGCATTAAAGAGATATGTCTTGCTCTCTTGATTGCTACTGTAAGAGCTCTCTGATGCTTTGCACAGTTTCCTGTGATACGGCGAGGAAGAATTTTTCCTCTTTCCGATACATATCTTTTTAATTTGTTTGTATCTTTGTAATCGATAACATTATCTTTTCCACAGAATACGCAAACTTTTTTTCTTCTGCGCATACCGCCTCTACGCTTCATCGGTCCATCTGATTTCTCTGCTTTATTGAAAGCCATGATGCTTACCTCCTGTTAAACTTTAATTGTTAGTTGAAAGGCAGCTCCTCATCAATACCGTCCGGAATATTCATAAACCCATCCCCGATAGATGTCGGTTCCGGTCTGCTGTTTCCGGCATTATAACCGCCTTCCTGTCCTGAACTTGCATTTTTGCTCTCTGCAAATTCCTGATCCTCTACGACTACATCTGTCGTATAGACTCTTACGCCGTCCTTATTGGTATAACTGCCTGTCTGGATACGTCCGGAAACAAGCATTTTGACACCTTTACGCAGATATCTTTCAGCAAATTCTGCCTGTCTGCCAAATGCAACACAACCGATAAAATCCGCATTGTTCTCGTCACCGTTACGATTAAAGCGACGATCTACTGCCAATGTATATCTGGCAACCGCTGTTGCATTTTCACCCTGAGAATAACGAACCTCCGGGTCTCTTGTCAATCTACCCATAAGAATTACTCTATTCATATAGTCCCTACTTTCTATTATGCCTCGTCCTGTCTAACGCATAAATATCTGATCACATTGTCCATGATACGAATACGGGATTCGATTTCCGCCGGAACAGTGGATTCAGCATCGAACTGGATGAAATAGTAGAACGCTTCTTTCATCTTCTGAATTTCGTAAGCCAATCTCTTCTTACCCCATTCATCGACATTTGTAATTGTTCCACCGAATCTTTCGATGAGCGCTTTGCATTTTTCTACAGTAGCAGCTCTTTCATCGTCTTCGATTTTAGCACTGACAACAACGGCTAATTCATACTTGTTCATGCTAGTTACCTCCTTTTGGTCTCTGGCCCCTTTTTACAAAAAGGAGCAAGGAATAAAATATATCACAGATTCGTATAATACCATATAAACCCAGTATTTTCAAGTGTTTTTGCGAATTTCTTTTATATTTTTTTCTACTAATTTTCTTGCAATCATAATCTGATGTCCGCAGCCAAGACACTTTAACCGAAAATCTGCTCCTATCCGTAAAACTTCCCACTCGTAGAAACCGCATGGATGCTTCTTTTTAAGTTTAACGATATCTCCTACCTGAACCTCCATCGGCATATTTATCTTCCTCAATTCTTTCTCATCATCCGCTCAGTCAATTTGTGAAAGGAGTTCTCCGATGCTTCCCTGAATGACCAAATCTGCCATTCCGTCACGCGGTGTCGCTGTTTTATTAATCAATATCAGCTTATTTCCACGATAATAGTCAATCAAACCTGCCGCCGGATATACTGCATAAGCTTGAAATGAATGGTGCTGCGGTATCATCTGGTATGGGAACATGCGGACTTGTTGGACAGATTGGTGTTTACAATGGCTGGATAAATGATATAGCTAACGGATTAAAGACTTCAATAACTGCTTTTGACTGGATTGGACTTATATTAATTTCTTTTATTCTACCTGCAGTAATTACATGGGCTTTGGGTGTGTTATTCAGAAAGATTAACTGGATTAAAGAAAATGATTTGAAGCTAGATTTATAATTTAACAAACTAAAATACTATATAATGGTGCATGTTGTACAAAATATACAAAAAGATACGCAATAATTTGCGTATTTTTTTATGGAT